>CAMYJG010000001.1 GCA_947258695.1 uncultured Ectothiorhodospiraceae bacterium
TGTGGCGAATAGTTTATTCGTGTTCGATATGCCATAGATCACACTCCATCTTTTTGCTATAAAGATACAGTGTTGCGTCGACCGGTTGAAGTCGCAGCCGATAACAGCCACTAAAAGTAACGACCAATCTTTCTAACCCGTTTTAAGAAAAACTTCGTTCGAGTGCCGGGGTTATGTTTTACCGGTGCAGGTAAGCTTGCTGCTAACTCGATGGCTTGTCTTACTGATAACCTGGAGGCAGGAATACCCCAATAGTGTTTGGCTGCGGCGTTAACCCCATAAATGCCTCGACCAAATTCGGCGATATTTAAATATAGATGAAGAATACGTTGTTTACTTAAGTTACGCTCCATACCAATAGTTAAAACAAACTCGTGCCATTTGCGTAACGGGTTACGCGATGGGCTTAAGAAAATATTTTTAATGGTTTGTTGCGAAATAGTACTGCCACCATAAACAAAACGTTTTTTTGATAAGTTGTATTCCATCACTTCTTGCAAGGCATCGGTATCGATACCGCTATGCGAATAAAAGCGGGCATCCTCGGCAACAATCAGTGCACGGATCATATGTTTTGGGATATTATGAAACGAGGTGGGTTTCCAGCGCAATGGTGGCCAGTCTTTATGTTTATAATGTTCGGTTATATAGTTTCTTATAAAGTTAGATTGTTGTACCGGGCCTTCAGCATAAATTTTCCAGTTAGGCCAGATACCGATCAAGTAGCCAGTGTCCATAACAAAAATCAATAACAATATTTTCCAGCTCCATCGTAGCGTTGTGATTACACTGGGAAGCTTTAAGAATTTTTTTGATTTTCTTTTTAGATTAGTAAACAACATTGTTTAATTTTTAAATTCACTGACATACATTTTAGTGGCGCCGGCAACGGCGACGGGCATGACTAAAAAATTAACAAATGGAATCATGGTACCGAGTAAGACCATGCCGCCAAAACCTAACGACAACAAACGTTTGCTGGCTAACTTTTCCCGGATAGCCGGGAATGTGATTGAGTGATTAGCCATTGGGAAGTCAGCATACTCTAAGGTTAACACCCAAACAGTATAGACCATCCATAACACGGCCACTAAAGGAGAGATGAGTGGGAAGGCAAACGAAAGTAAGGATAAAAATATCAGTGGCATCATTAAATACAGTGAATGTTTAAGTTTGACCAGTTCGTTGAGTATTGAGTCTTTGATTTCCTGTGTAAATGCTTTTTGCAGCGATGTGTGATCTGGATTGCTGATATTACGTTCAACCGCTGCCGCTAATGGACCATTAAATGGAGCGGCAATAATATTGGCGATGATGGAGAAACCATAAAACACGACGCCATAAAAGGTGAGAGCAAATAAAGGCCAGAGAATCCATTCTAACCAACTGAGCCAGCCAGGTAATTCTGATAATGCCCATTCAATAAAAATGTCAAACTGGGATATTGCAAACCATAAACCAGCACTAAAGATTAAAATATTAATGAGTAAAGGAATTAATACATAACGTCGAATACCTTTGGTTTTTATTAAGCTTAAACCATCCAAAAAATAAATGGCGCCGGTGATGGGGTTACTAATCATGATTGTCTCTTTTTGTTAATTTAAATATTTTTGTGCAGCGAGAATAGCTGATCCATAGGCCGCTGCTGTTTCATTGGCTACGCTAACAGGTACGTCTAATTTTTGTTGTCTTATTTGTTGCCAGGCTTTATTGACTGCGCCACCGCCCGCAGTTTGTACTGATGTCGGATAGGGTGCACCGAGTTTTTCTAATAATTGATAACCCTGGTATTCAATTTCCGCTATGCCTTCAAGTAAGCCTTGAAAGAATATTACATCGTTATCAACTTTTGGTGTAAGCCGAGGCGCTAAATTAATGTCATTTATTGGAAAACGTTCTCCAACATCAAGTAACGGGTAATAATTTAAGTTTGTATTTATTTCCGGCTTAATTGCTTTTGTTAGCTCTGCCATTTGCAGTTCGTTAAAAAAATACTTAAGCACGGCGCCCCCTGAGTTTGATGCACCACCGACTAACCAATGTTGCCCAAAGGGTTGGCTATAAACGCCATGAGCCGGATCGTCGATGGCTTTGTCGCTGATTATTTTTAAGACCAGGGTTGAGCCTAACGAGGTCACTGCTTGTCCAACTTGTTTAGCGCCACTGGCAATGAAAGCCGCGGTACTGTCTGTTGTACCAGCTATGATTTCGATATCTAAGGGTAAGTCTAACGCTTTAGCAACGCGAGGTTGAATACTGGCAATCACTGAGCCTGGCGTTACGACTGTTGGTAAAGAAGCATTATCAATTTGCAGTTCATGAAATAAATCGGTTAACCATAAAGGCCAAATTTTATTAACCGGATCAAAACCTGTCTTTAACGCATTATTGATATCGCTATGATCGAAACGACCTGCTAGCAGACCGGCAATCCAGTCTGCCTGGTGGACTATATGAAAAGGTTCGTTTAACTCGTGGTGTTCGAGTAACCAGAGCACTTTTGCCAGGCCACTACTGGGGTTGAGTACAATGGAGTTGTTGGGTGCAAACTGTTTTAAGAAATTGGCTTGTTCGCTAGCTCGTTTGTCATTGTACATTAAGGCTGGGGTTAACGGTTGGCCGCTATCACCACAGATTAACACGGTGCCTGAGGTGCCATCGACACTAATGGCCTGGATGTGATGCTGGGAAGTCTGTGAGCTAATCTCTTTTAAAACTGTTTGGGTGGCTGTCCACCAGTCTTGTGGTGACTGATTATGCTCATGATTTGTGTAGTGCAGTTTTGCCTCGGCTTTAACAATGCCATCACCATCAATGGCAATAGCACGGCACCCGGAGGTGCCTAGATCTAGGCCAATAAAAAGTGAAGAAGGACGGAGCAATTTTGAGGCATAACTTTTCTCAGTCATTGAGTGTCCCTTAATCCTATTAAGGCAGGGTGACGTGCTCTGGGGCTTTCCAGCTTGGGTCACGGTGTTCGGCAACCACGGTGGTATAGATTCCTCCGCGGACATTAAACTTGCCGGTTAGGCGCATAAAGCGAGGCTGAGTGACTTTGACCAGGTCATCGAGAATCATATTGGTCACTTTCTCATGGAAATGACCTTCTTCTCGAAATGCCCAGAGATAAAGCTTTAAAGCTTTGAGTTCAACACATTGTTTATCGGCGACATATTCAAGGTGCAGGGTGGCGAAATCAGGTTGCCCGGTTTTAGGACAGAGGCAGGTGAATTCCGGCATATCAATACGTATGGTGTAATCACGCTCCGGCATCGGGTTATCAAAAGTTTCGAGTTCTTTAGTGGGCTGTGTCGACATGATGTTCTCTAATCAGTTACAAATTAAAATAGGCTGTTTATGGCGCAGATTTTAGCACTGATTTCAGTATTAGACTTCAATTAGATGAATTGAAATTTTTGCTAACAAATTGAGCAATTTTCAACCATTTTCGCAATTATTTTCACTCGGCACAGCCTGAATGTGAAGTCAATGTTGTAACTGATACGGGGGATCGAGTACATTCTCTCCATGCGATTAAGTAAACTAAAATTAGCGGGATTTAAATCCTTCGTCGACCCCACCACTGTTGAATTTCCAAGCCAGTTAAGTGGCGTTGTTGGACCAAATGGTTGTGGTAAATCCAATATTATTGATGCTGTCCGTTGGGTAATGGGGGAGTCTTCTGCCAAGCACCTGCGTGGTGAATCCATGGCGGACGTTATTTTTAATGGTTCGACCGGGCGTAAGCCTGTTGGCCAGGCCACGATTGAGCTGGTTTTTGATAATTCTGAAGGCAAGCTCGGTGGCGAGTATGCCAACTTCAATGAGATTGCTATTAAACGTACCGTGACCCGTGATGGTCAGTCGATTTACCATTTAAACGGTACCCGTTGCCGTCGTCGTGATATTACCGATATTTTCCTCGGTACCGGTTTAGGCCCACGTAGCTATGCGATTATTGAGCAAGGCACCATTTCTCGCTTGATTGAAGCCAAACCTGAAGAACTGCGGGTTTTTCTTGAAGAAGCGGCGGGAATTTCAAAATATAAAGAACGTCGTCGCGAGACGGAAAATCGAATTAAGCATACACGTGAGAACCTGGATCGTTTAAGCGATTTACGTGATGAACTGGACAAGCAGCTTGCTCGTTTAAAACGCCAGGCCAACACCGCTGAAAAATACAAAGTACTGCGTGAAGAAGAGCGTTTACTCAAAGCACAATTAACAGCTCTACGCTGGCTGCTCAAGCAAGCAGAAGCTGAAAAAACGGAAACACAAATTCGTGAACAGGAAACGGCGCTTGAATCTGCGATTGCACAGCAACGCAGTATTGAAGCAGAAATAGAAGCACAACGTGAATCACATACCGAGGCTTCGGATAGGTTTAACGAAGTACAAAGTCGTTTTTACAGTGTTGGTACTGAAATAGCGAAAATTGAACAATCCATTCAACATGCCAAAGAACGTCGTCAACAGCAACAACAAGATTTATCACAAATTGAACAAGACTGGCAAGAAGCGCATGCGCATCATGAAACCGATCAAAAACGTTTAAGCCAGGTAAAAGAAAATCTCGCTGAGGTTGAACCTAAACTTGATCATTTGCAAAGCACGGCAGAAATGTCATCGGCAGCGTTACAAGAAGCAGAGAGTGCAATGCAGGCATGGCAAACTGAATGGGATAGCTTTAGTGAAGCCGCCACTGAACCGGCACAAAATGCAGAAGTTGCGCGAACACATATTCAGCATGTTGAAGAACACATGCAACGTCAAAAGCAACGCTTAGAACGTTTGCAGGATGAACTAGGTAAACAATCACATGATGAGTTAATCAGTGAATGCACTGAGATAGAACAAAAACTACAACAAGATGCCGCCGAAATTGAACAATCACAGGCGATTCTTGAAGAGAAGAAAAGTCAAATTAATCAATTACGTGATTCTGTTCACTCATCAAATACACAACTTGATGAGTCGCGTAGCAAGTTACAGGATTTACGGGGTCGTAGCGCTTCACTTGAAGCATTGCAACAAGCTGCACTGGGTAAAGAAGAAGGCGCGGTTACACAGTGGTTGAATAACCAACATTTGCAAGATGCCCCACGTTTAGCTGAAGAGCTGGATGTTGAAGAAGGTTGGGCCAAAGCAGCGGAGTGTGTGCTTGGTGAACATTTAGAAGCGGTTTGTGTAGATGGTGTCGATCCATTAGCCGATGTACTGGAAAATTTTGATGAAGGTACACTGACCTTATTTGATACACGAAGCGAAACGGATTCAGGTTCAGCGCAAGCTGACAGCCTGGAAAGTAAAATTAAAGCGCCATGGAAACTGACAAGCTTACTCAATGGTGTTTTTGTTGCTGAAAACTTAGCCCAGGCAATGTCCATGCGTGGACAGCTAGCTGATATAGAATCTGTTGTAACACGTGAAGGTATCTGGCTAGGTAAAAACTGGTTGCGTGTGGCGCGTGATAAAGATGAAAAAGCCGGTATCTTACAACGCGAGCATACGTTAAAAGCATTGGCATCAGAAACGAATGAGTTACAGGCGGCGGTACAACAGATACAACAACAACTTGAAACTGAACGTGAACAACTTGCCACGGCGGAAATGGATCGTGACAGTAGCCAGGCAACGATTAACCAGTTATCCAGTCAACGTGCAAATCGCCAGTCAGACTTAAGTGCACGTAAAGCACGTTTAGAACAATTACAATCACGCAAGGAAGAACAACGCGTCGAAGCGGAAGAAGTTCGCCAGGAAATTGAAAAAGATAATCAAGAGCTGGATATTTCACGTGAAAAGTTAGAAGTTGCAGTTGAAGCTATGGCAACGTTAGAAGAACAACGCGTTGAGTTACAACAACGTCGAGACTCTTGCCAGGAGAACCTGCAAGCTAAACGAGAACAAGCACGTGTTGAGCGTGATGCAGCACATGAAATTAAAGTGCGTATTGAAACACTCCGTGCCGAGTTAAATTCTACCGAACAATCACTGCAACGCATGCAGGAAAGACAACAACAGCTGAATGCGCGTCGAGAAGAGTTAACCAAAGCGGCGGCAGAAAGCGATGAGCCAATTGAAGGCATGAATAAAGAGTTGGAAGTTCTGCTGGATACGCGTATTAAAGTAGAAGAAGAACTTACCCAGGCAAGATCAGCGGTTGAAGCGATTGACCATCATATGCGTGAGCTTGAAGAAGCACGCTCTAATGCTGAAAATGCGGTACAGGAAGTACGTTCCGGCCTGGAATCAATTCGTATTGGTTGGCAGGAAGTTAAAGTTCGTCGTCAAACGTTAGAAGAGTCAATTAATGAAACCAATTTTGTTTTACAAACGCTAATCGACGAAATGCCAGAAGAGGCCAACGACTTTGCCTGGGAACAACGTGTTGATGATTTAGAACAAAATATTCAACGGCTTGGCCCTATCAACCTTGCTGCAATTGAAGAGTATGAGCAGGAAGCTGAACGTAAGAAATACCTGGATGAGCAAGATAAAGATTTAACTGATGCATTAACTACTTTAGAAAATGCGATTGCGAAAATCGATGCCGAAACACGGACACGCTTTAAAGAAACCTTCGACAAGGTAAATAGTGGAGTGAAAGAATTATTCCCTCGCTTATTCGGCGGTGGTCATGCCTATCTTGAATTAACCGATGATAATTTATTGGATGCCGGTGTCACGATTATGGCGCGTCCGCCAGGTAAACGTAACAGTACCATTCACTTGCTATCGGGTGGTGAAAAAGCATTAACCGCGGTTTCACTGGTATTCTCTATCTTCCAGTTAAACCCGGCGCCGTTCTGTATGCTCGATGAGGTTGATGCACCGCTTGATGATGCAAACGTTGGTCGTTTCTGCGATATGGTGAAATATATGTCAGATAAAACGCAGTTTATTTTCATTACCCATAACAAGATTACCATGGAAATATCACAACACTTAACCGGCGTCACGATGCATGAACCAGGTGTGTCTCGACCCGTTGCAGTTGATGTGGATAAAGCGGTTGAATTAGCGACAGCATAGAGCTTAATTAAATTATTTATTGGTTAGGGCAAATAGTATGGATTCATTACGTTTAACCTTAGCTTTAATCGGGCTTGTTATTGTTGTCGGGATCTATTTTAAATTTCGTTCTTCTGATGATGATTTTTTACTGGTATTAAAAAAACTGTTCAACCCGGTTACCAAAAAATTTGCTGCCACGGATCATGCTGTCGTTAATGATGATGATCTTATTCCTGTTTTAACTCCGATCGATGATGAACCTGACTCAAGTGATTTCGAAGCATTAAGTCAGGTGATATCGGGTCGCGATCGAGTTGAAAAATATACTAAGCAAGAAGAGCTCACTTTTACTGCTGTTGAAGAAACCAGTGAAACGGGTCCCGAATCATTATTACTGGTTCTTAATCTCATGTCACCAAAAGGCCATGTTTTTACCGGTGAAGGTATTCATGCAGTAATGACTTCCGCTGGCTTAACTCATGGTGAGCATAAAATTTATCATTACCTGGATAATGGCTCTGCTGTATTCAGTATTGCGAATGCAATAGAGCCCGGTTATTTTGAGCTCTCACAATTAAAAACTATCTCAACGCCTGGACTCGCATTATTTATGGAATTGCCTGGTCCGCTTGAATGTCGCAAAGCATTCGATACCATGCTTGAAGTTAGCCAGCGCCTGGCTACGGCATTAACTGGCGATCTATGTGATGAGAACCGTAGTGTATTAACGCAACAAACGATATCTCACCTAAAAGAAAAAGTTGAAGCTTACCGTTTAAAACAACAAGCTTCACAGCGACGTAAACATTAATCAATGAGCAAACAAGTCCAACAACGCATCGATGAATTGCGTGAAGAAATTAATTCCCATAATTATTCTTACTATGTTTTAGATGCCCCCGAAGTTCCTGATAGTGAATATGATCGTTTGTTAAAAGAACTGAGTGAGATTGAGCAAAAGCATCCCGAACTTATTACGCCTGATTCACCTACTCAGCGAGTGGGTGCGACGCCTCTGGATTCCTTTACTGAAGTTCAACACGAAGTGCCTATGCTGTCATTGGGTAATGCTTTTTCAGATCAGGATTTGTCAGATTTTGATCGTAGAATCAGAGAAGGCGTAGAGAGCGACATGATTGAGTATGCTGCAGAACCTAAGCTTGATGGTTTGGCAATAAGTTTATTATATAAGAATGGTGTTTTAGAACGTGCCGCTACCCGTGGAGATGGCCGGACTGGAGAAGATGTTACTTTAAATATACGCACCATTGATGCCATTCCATTAAAGCTTCGAGGTAAAGATTATCCTGCTGTTTTAGAAGTGCGTGGTGAAGTGGTTATGCCTAAAACCGGGTTTGAGAAATTAAATCAACAACAAATTAAAAAGGGTGAGAAACCTTTTGTTAACCCTCGAAATGCTGCTGCAGGATCGTTACGTCAACTTGATCCAAAAATAACAGCAACACGTCCTTTATCTTTTTATAGTTATGGCGTTGGTCTTGTTGATGGCATGGTATTACCGAATAAACACAGCAAGATGATGGATCGACTAAAATCATGGGGGTTAAGAATTAATCCCGAAAGCCAGGTTGTAAAGGGGCTTAAAGGTTGTATTAGTTATTATGAAAGTTTAGCTGATAAACGAAACAGCTTACCGGATGAAATAGATGGCATTGTTTATAAGGTTGATAATGTAAAGTTCCAGGAGATAATGGGATTTGTATCTCGGGCACCGCGTTGGGCTATTGCAAGAAAATTTCCTGCGCAAGAGGAAATGACAAAGTTAATTGCCATTGATATCCAGGTTGGCAGAACAGGGGCCTTAACCCCGGTGGCCCGTTTAGAACCTGTTTTTGTTGGTGGTGTAACAGTAAGTAATGCCACTTTACATAACCAGGATGAAATTGATCGGCTTGATGCCCGTGCAGGAGATACCGTTATTGTCCGCCGAGCGGGTGATGTGATTCCGCAAATCGTTAGTGTGGTGAAGTCTAAACGTAGTGGTAAACCCCGGCGCTTTCATATGCCAACAGCATGTCCTGTGTGTGGATCAGAAACGGCGCGTTTTGAAGATGAGGCGGTTACCTTTTGTACCGGTGGATTGTTTTGTGAAGCACAACGTAAAGAAGCGATTAAGCATTTTGCATCACGTCGTGCCATGAATGTTGATGGCCTTGGCGATAAGTTAGTGGAACAACTCGTTGATGAAGGTTTAATTAATACTATTGCTGATTTATATCATCTAAAGGTTGAAGATTTAGTTCAGCTTGAGCGTATGGCCGAAAAATCTGCAAAAAATCTGGTTACCTCATTAGAGACAAGTAAAAAAACATCATTAGCACGTTTTATTTTTGCCTTGGGCATTCATAGTATTGGTGAAACAACGGCGCAAACCCTGGCTAATCACTTTTTGAGCTTAGATAAAATAATGAATGCAGATAAAGAGCAATTATTAGAGGTACCAGATATTGGACCTATTGTTGCTGATAACCTAATCACCTTTTTTAAACAGCAGCATAACCTGGAAGTGGTTGAGCAGTTATTGGCTATGGGTATTAGTTGGCCAACAATTAAACAAAAATCAAAAACTGAACAGCCATTGACAGGTAAAACATTTGTCGTTACCGGCACCCTGGAAAGCATGGGAAGGAACGATGCAAAAGCTGCATTACAAGAGCTTGGCGCTAAAGTTTCTGGCAGTGTTTCAAAGAAAACGGATTATGTTGTGATTGGAGAAAATCCAGGTTCAAAAGCAACAAAAGCACAGGATTTAGGTATTACTACTCTAGATGAAACTGCATTTATTGCATTATTAAATCAATAATTCATTAAATATTGTAAAATGCTGTCAAACTGGTTGAGCTGTTGTGATATTCGCAATACCCGACTATTATTAGTACAAGGGTTATTAAGAATAATCGAGAGACTAATGAGCAGTTGTAAAACAATGAGTAGTTGTAAAACAAAGAACAGTTATAAAACAAAGATCATTGATAATATCATTTGTGCAGAAATAACGGGTGAGTTGAATGCCGAGCTTGCTAATGAGTGGGTAGAAAACCTGGAAGCACAAGAAGCGGCCTCTGATATTACATTACATCGGTTTTATGATGTTCGTAATATAAATGCAGTACATTTAACTTTTGATGATTTATGGGGTATTGCCCAACGTCGTCTAAAAGCTTACCAGTCTGGGGCGGCTAACTTATCTGCATTCTGGGTAAGTACACCACTCAATTATGGTGTATCAAGAATGTACCAGGCGTTAACGGATGGTACTCCCTTTAAGATTGAAGTTTTATATAACCTTGATGAAGTTGCTGATTTTCTTGAGGTTGATATAAAGCTCCTGGAAAACATTACATATTAATCCCTATCGCTGTATCATTCATTTTAATACTCTGAATAATTTTAAGACCTACCAATTATACGTCTGCCATTTAAAAAGGAACGGGTTTGGCTGCCAGCATATTACAAATTAATAATCTTGTTAAACATTATCCATCTGTCAAGGCTGTTAACGGTATTGATATAACGTTAGATAAAGGGATTTGTTTTGGCTTGCTAGGACCAAACGGGGCAGGGAAGACGACAACGATTGAAATTCTTGAAGGTATTAATCATCCTACCTCAGGTGAAATATTTTATAAAGGGGAGCGGTTAGGCAACCAGTTTCGAAATGAAGCCGGTATTATGTTTCAATCCACAGCGTTACAAGATTTTATAACTGTTCGTGAAACACTTGAAATGTTTTCACAATTTTATCCGCAACAAGCCGATCTGAATAAATTAATTTTGCGCTGCAACCTTACTGAATATCTTGATCAAGACAACAGGGAGTTATCTGGTGGGCAACGTCAGCGCTTGTTACTTGCAATAGCCCTGGTTAATGATCCTGATATTATTTTTTTAGATGAACCGACAACTGGTTTAGATCCACAGGCAAGACGTAATTTCTGGGATTTAATCAATGATATAAAAGCAGAAGGTAAAACGATAGTGTTAACTACTCACTATATGGATGAAGCCTATATGCTGTGTGATGAAATAGCCATTATGGATCATGGAAAAATTATTGCCCAGGGCACACCTAAATCATTGCTTGAAGAAACATTTAACGATGTGATTTTACAATTACCTAAAGCTGATTTAGCCGGTTATGATTTAACTTCGTTGATGACGCATAATAAAAGTACCCATATTGAGATCACAACCTGTGACGTTAATAGTGTCATTTCTGACTTAATTAAAAACAACGTTTCACTTTCACAATTACAGATAAGAGCCAGAACCCTGGATGATCTCTTTCTTGAATTAACCGGTAAAGAGCTTCGAGCTTAATATGTCATTTAAACGATTTTTAGCCTTGTTTTATACGCGCAATAAAGAGTTTATGCGTGATAGATCATCGCTTAGCTGGAATATCCTGATGCCAGTATTAATTGTAGCGGGTTTTTCATTTGCATTTTCTGGAGATATTGGTAAAAAGTTTAAAGTTGCTGTCGCCAATACTACGAATGCAACGGAACTGGCAAAGCAATTTATACAGTTAAAACATATTGAGTTTTATAGTATCGACTCATCTGAAGCAGAAATTAATCGTTCTATAACTAAAGTTCAGCGACACCAGGTAGATATGTTGTTGGATGCTGCCAAACAACGCTACTGGATAAATACTGAGTCACCAAATGGTTACCTGGTCGAAAAAATTTTATTAGGCACTAAACAAAACGAGTTTAAAAAACAAACGGTAACTGGCAATCAAATTCGCTATATAGACTGGGTGGTTCCCGGAATTTTATCCATGAATATGATGTTTAGTGCTTTGTTTGGTGTGGGCTTTGTCATTGTGCGTTATCGTAAGAATGGAATGTTAAAACGTTTAAAAGCAACACCGATAACTGCATTTGAGTATTTATCCGCACAAATCGCCTCCCGAATTATTTTGATTCTTCTTGTTACCGCGTTTGTTTTTTACGGTACAAATTATTTTGTGAATTTTGTAATGAACGGTTCACATCTCATTTTATTTTTAGTGTTTGCGCTTGGCGCATTAAGTATGATTAGTCTTGGATTAATTATCGCGGCTCGTATTACTAGTGAGGAAACGGCAGGTGGTTTATTGAATTTATTTAGCTGGCCGATGATGTTTTTTTCTGGTGTCTGGTTTTCTCTTGAAGGAGCCGCGCCTGTGATGCAAAACATTGCTGAAATATTTCCGCTTACTCATGTTACGACTGCAGCTCGCGCCGTAATGATTGATGGCGCTGAGTTAATTGATATTAGTTATCACTTGATGATTTTATTTATACAGAGCATCGTGTTCTTGTTTTTAGGTTCATGGTTTTTTAAATGGGAATAACATACCCATAAAAAAAGCCCCGTTTAGCGGGGCTTTTTTATTTAAATAAAACTTATATTATTTAATTTCGATTTTAGCTTTGCTTCTTAGTTTAACAACGTATTCTTGTAAACGTTTGTTTTGAATAACCGGTTTGATTTGGTTTTTAACATCATCAAACTTTGGCAACTCACGTTTACGTGTATCTTCTAATTTAATGATATGAAAACCAAAACGGGTTTTAACTGGCTTTTGACTGTGAGTACCTTTTTTCAATTTAGCAGTTGCTTTTGAAAAGGCAGGAACCATTTGCGCTGAAGAGAACCAGCCTAGGTCACCACCATTTTTCCCTGAAGGGCCAGTCGATTCTTTTTTAGCCATATCTTCAAAGCTGGCACCATCATTGAGTTCTTCAATCAGTTTTTTTGCTTTCGCTTCTTCTTTTACCAGGATGTGGCGGGCTTTAAACTCTTTTGGATCGGCTCCACCAATTTGCTTGTCATAAACTTCTTTCAGTTCTTTATCACTGACAGGTTTTGCTGCTGGTGACTTGGCAATCAGTGCCTGGATTAAAAGATTATCTTTTAATTGCTGCAGCTGAGCTTTAACTTTTTTATCGTTTTGAAGTTTTTTCTTTTTAGCTTCTTGTAAAAGTACTTCACGATTAATTAACTCATCCAGGATAAGTTTTCTGTCAATTGGCGCGGCTTGTTTGCCTTGTTGCGCACTTTGAGCCTGGCGTTGTTTTAAGTGGTTTTGGTATTGTTGCTGAGTGATTTTTTTGCCATTTACAGCAGCAACAGAGTTTTTATCTAAAGCGAAAGCTGAGCCAGTAAATAATGTAGCAAGTAAAATGCTAGCTATGCTTAATGTTGATTTGTTCATTTGATTTTCCTTAATAACTTTAATAATAATTAGGGTAATACTTTTTTAAAGGGCTTAACGGTAACTGCGTCATAAACCCCGGCTTTTATATAGGGGTCGTTGTCAGCCCAATTTTGCGCTTCTTCTAAAGAGCCAAATTCTGCCACAACAAGAGAACCCGTAAAACCAGCCGGTCCGGGTTCATTGTTGTCAATGGCAGGATGTGGACCTGCTAAAATCAGGCGACCTTCTTCTGTTAAGTCGTTTAGACGCTGAATATGTTCTGGGCGAGCTGACTTTCTTTTATCCAGACTATTTTCTACATCTTGTGAAATGATTGCGTATAACATTTTGATTAATTTACTCGTCGTTTATTTCCGGTTCAGGCTCAGGCATGTGTTTTGCCAGGTAAATAGCTTGTATAACAACAAACAAAACAGTCAAACCTAACATTCCATAGGTTTTAAAATCAACCCATATTGAAAGGCTGTAATTAAAAGCCACGTACAAGTTTGCAAAGCCCATTGCTATAAAGAAGACAACCCAGGCAAAATTTAGTTTCATCCAAACGGCATCGGGTAACTCCACAGCATGTGCCATCATTCGTTTAACCAGGGGACTGTGGCCAATATATTGGCTGCCAAAGAATCCGAGTGCAAACATCCAGTTAACAGCAGTGGGTTTCCATTTAATAAAGACAGGATCTTTCAGGATTAGTGTTGCACCACCTAAAATCGTGATCAGAACGAGCGTGATGATATGCATTTTTTCAACACGTTTGTTTTTTAGCCAGAAAGCTAACACCTGTATTATAGTGGCAATAATAGCAACTGCAGTAGCAGCTAGTACGCCTTCCTGGGGATCTTCATAAAATTTAAAGGTTATAAAGAAGAGGGCAATTGGGAAAAAATCAAATAAAAACTTCATAATATAATGCTAAATCATTTCTCAAATATAATGATATTCGTAATCTCAGGTCGATTTTAGTTAAATGCTAAAATTTATCTACCTTATGCCTGTCGGTGTTATTTACACAGTGAGGCATTATACCCCTTTTTAGCTTCAATATTCGCCAAGGATATCCCGCTTCTGAGATATTTGGGGCTGGTCTTTGTCAATTGCAAACTAAATTGAGTGAATTTTCAGTATTTTGTATATTCGTTAGTCAATTTTGACAGTGATATAAGTAATTTGTTTCAGTTAATCCGTAATATGTTTATTCAGAGTTGTGAAATGTCTTTAATCAGGTAGACTCGTTCGCATTATGAATTTACGTTGTGATTTACATAGCCATTCCACTGTTTCTGACGGGACCCTAAGCCCGACAGAGTTAGTCCAACGCGCGTTTGAAAAAGGCGTTGAAATGCTTGCTTTAACCGATCACGACGCGACCGAAGGACTGCATGAAGCGGCGGCACATGCTAATAAATTGGGTATCCAATTTGTACCGGGCATAGAGCTTTCTGTAACCTGGAGTCACCAGACTGTTCATATAGTGGGGCTTGGCATTAATCCAGACGATGTGCCATTAAATAATGGGTTAAAAGAACTGAGAGATTTCAGAGGGCGCCGTGGAGAAGAAATCGCTCGTAAACTTGAAAAAGCAGGCTTAGAGAAGCCACTTGAAGGGGCGCAAAAATTTGCCAATGGCGAGATTTTGAGTCGGACTCATTTTGCACGCTACCTGGTAGAACAGGGTAGAGCAAAAGATATGCGCCAGGTGTTCAAACGCTTTTTAGTAAAAGGCAAACCGGGATATGTGGCAGGAAACTGGGCCAGCCTGGAAGATGCTTTGTCATGGATTCACGGTGCCGGTGGTATCGCTGTGATTGCCCATCCCGCACGTTATAAATTTTCCGCTACCCGTTTACGCCAGTTAATATCTGAATTTAAAGACCTTGGTGGACTGGGATTTGAGGCTATTTCAGGTAGCCATAGCCCTGAAGAAGAAGAGCGGATGGCCCGCCTTGCTAACCAGTTTGAGCTTTTTGTATCGAAGGGCTCTGATTTTCATAGTCCAGAGAATGTCTATCGTGAATTGGGCTACATGCCGGATATTCCGGCTCACTGCGTACCTCTTTGGCACAGTGATTCCTGGAAAGAGAAAATTGGTGATTATAAGTGAGCCAATTTTTCCAGATCCATCCAGATAATCCTCAGCAACGTTTAATCAATCAAGCCGTGGAAATGTTACATGAGGGAGCGGTTATCGTTTATCCCACCGATTCTGCCTATGCATTAGGCTGCCATATCGGCGATAAAAAGGCGTTGGATAGAGTTCGTGCGATTCGCCAGGTAGAAAATAAGCATAATTTTACCCTGGTGTGCCGGGATTTATCAGAAATTAGCATTTATGCGAAATTAACCAATAATTCGCTATACCGGAGCTTAAATGCGCACACACCCGGCGCCTATACGTTTATTCTCAAGGCGACCTCAGAAGTACCGCGACGTTTAATGCACCCTAAGCGTCGCACTATTGGTATTCGAGTACCATCCAATCCAATCGCTCATATGTTATTGGAAGGCCACCGTGAGCCCATCATGAGCACAACATTAATTATGCCGTCAGATGAGACGCCACTGACGGACCCCTACGATATTAGAGAAATACTCGAACACCAGGTTGATCTGGTCATTGATGGTGGCTATTGCGGACTCGAGCCGACTACTGTTGTCGATATGACAGGAGATGTGCCCGAGGTAGTTCGGATAGGTCAGGGTGATCCCAGTCATTTTCAATAGCTAGAAATCACTTTAACTTCATCGAAAAAGCCTGTTTAAGCACCGGAAGAATCAGGTATAATTCAACGCTATGCTAAAAATAATAACTCATTCATTAGTTACATTTTTGTCTCTAACCCTGCTATAGCACGAAATCCCGGAATACTCAGGAGAAAAGATTGAATTCCTTAACGAATCAACAGCAACGTGTGTTGTCTGGCATGCGTCCAACTGGCGCTTTACACCTTGGCCATTATCACGGTGTATTAAAAAACTGGATTGATTTACAACATGAGTATGAATGCTATTTTTTCGTTGCTGACTGGCATGCATTAACCACGCATTATGAAGAAGCCCATGTTATCCAGGACAGTGTTTGGGATATGGTGATTGACTGGCTGGCCGTTGGGGTCAACCCAGGTTCAGCAACCTTGTTTATACAGTCCAAAGTACCTGAGCATGCTGAATTACATGTTTTACTCTCTATGATGACGCCACTATCCTGGTTGGAACGTGTGCCAAGTTATAAAGACCAGCAGTTAAAGCTAAAAGAGCGAGATTTAGGTACTTATGGTTTTCTTGGTTATCCACTGCTGCAAAGTGCAGATATTTTGATGTACAAAGCCGGTTTAGTGCCGGTGGGCGAAGACCAGGTTGCTCACGTTGAATTAACCCGTGAAGTGGCCAGGCGATTCAATCATATTTATGGTCGTGAGGCCGGCTTTGAAGAAAAAGCCGAAGCCGCGGTTAAGAAAATGGGTAAGAAGAATAGTAAGCTTTACAATGAGTTACGGAAGAATTATCAGGAAAAGGGTGACCTGGAAGCACTTGAGAAAGGTAAGGCATTATTAGAGACACAGCAAAATATCACCCTGGGTGATAAAGAACGTTTGTTTGGTTTTCTTGAGGGTAGTGGCCGAATAATATTGCCTGAGCCGGACTCACTTTTAACGACAGCCTCGAAGATGCCCGGTCTAGATGGTCAAAAAATGTCCAAATCCTATGACAATACCATTGCATTACGTGAAGATCTGGATGTGGTTGAGAAAAAGCTGCGTACCATGCCGACAGATCCTGCGCGAGTACGCAAAACTGATCCCGGTGACCCAGAAAAATGTCCTGTCTGGAATTTGCATCAGGTATACTCTGACGAAGAAACCAAGAGCTGGGTTAACGAAGGTTGCCGCTCAGCAGGTATTGGTTGTATCGACTGTAAAGGTCCAATTATCGACTCAGTCAAGGCTGAGCTGGGACCGATTCATGAGCGTGCTAAAGAGTTCGAAGCCGATAAAGACCTGGTTCGAAATATTATTACTGACGGCTGTGACCGGGCACGTGATGTTGCAAAACAAACTATCACTGAAGTACGCCAGGTCATGGGACTTGAATACAGTTAAGGTTACTGTTTAAGTAAAAATAGGATTAACGTGGACTCAGAAAACGGACAACCAGAACAACAAGAAATGCCGTTTGCGGTAGTGCAAGGCAGTCCGCTGACTGTTGTTCCAAAAGATCTCTATATCCCACCAGACGCATTAGAAATATTTCTTGATGAGTCATTTGAGGGGCCGTTAGATTTATTATTGTATTTAATCAAACGTCAGAACCTTGATATTTTAGATATTCCGGTAGCGGCAATTACTGAGCAATACATGGAGTATATTGCGTTAATGAAAGACATGCGCTGGGAGCTTGCCGCTGAATACCTGTTAATGGCGGCGATGCTAGCTGAAATCAAATCACGCATGTTATTACCTCGTCCAAAATCTGAAGAAGAAGATGAAGGCGATCCACGTGCTGAATTGGTGCGCCGTTTACAAGAGTACGAACGCTTCAAAAAAGCCGCAGAGGATATTGATTATCTACCACGACTCGATCGTGATATTCATGTTGCTGAAGTAAAAGGCCCTGATCTTAAGGTTGTGCGTAAACCACCTGAAGTTGATTTAAAAGACATACTGAGTGCGTTTAAAGATGTGATGCAACGTGCAACACTTTATGAACATCATCAAATTGAAATGGAACCGTTATCCGTTCGTGAACGGATGTCGTTAGTACTTGATAAACTAAACGCAGATAGCTTCACCGACTTTAGTGATTTATTTACGCCTGAAGAAGGTAAGAGTGGTGTTGTTGTTAGTTTGTTAGCAATACTGGAACTGATTAAACAATCATTGATTGAGATTGTACAAACTGAAAACTTTGGTCAAATTCACGTTAAAGCATTAGTTGCAGTTAACAAATAAATTTATAGTCAGGAACAATATACATGAGTGAGTCTACATCAATAGAAGCTTCAACGGATACACAGGATGATGTGAACGAAACGGCGGATAAACCACAGAAAATTATTATTAATTCTGATTTAAGTAAAAAAGAATTAAAACGTATTCTTGAGGCCGCATTATTTTCTGCTGGTCAGACTTTAAGTATAGCTCGCCTGATGGATTTATTTCCGTTTGATAAACACCCTGGGAAAGATGCGATTCGTGAAGCATTAACTGATTTACAGCAACAATACCCGGAACATACCTCGCTTGAACTTAAAGAAGTGAGTAGTGGTTTTCGTTTCCAGGTAAGAGATGATTACTCAAGCTGGGTGGCAAAATTATTTGAAGAGCGTCCGGCCCGTTATTCACGCGCGACATTAGAAACACTGGCGCTGATTGCATATCGTCAACCTATTACCCGCGCAGAAATAGAAGAAGTACGTGGTGTCAGTGTTAGTTCGCAGATCATTAAAACCATGGTAGAGCGTGACTGGATTCGGGTTATTGGCCATCGTGATGTACCCGGCAAGCCGGCACTTTACGCGACGACTAAAGGATTCTTAGATTACTTTAATCTGAAGAATTTATCTGATCTTCCACCATTAGCCGATTTACGTGATATTGATGCAATCAATGCAGAGCTTGATCTTGAAGTAGCAACAGTACCTTCTGTACCTACTGCAGACAGTGAAGAAGGTTCTGCAGAAGATGTTGAAATGACTTCAGCAGAAGATGATTTGTCGTCTCAGGATATTGAGATGGATAATACAGCTGAAGTTATTCATTAATACAAATTAAGTTTACTAACCAAAGGTCGCAGAGTCGCAGAGGCCGCAAAGTTTTTAATTATACATCTTTGCGCTCTTAGCAATTTTGCGACCTTTGTGTTTATTACTAATATATAAAAATCATATATCACTATGGATGAAAAACTACAAAAAGTCTTAGCGCGTGCGGGTCTTGGATCTCGTCGTGAGATGGAACGCTGGATCGAACAGGGCCGTGTTAAAGTCAATGATCAAATTGCGACTATTGGTGATCGTGTTTCAGTTAAAGATTCGATAAAAGTTGATAATAAATTTATTAATCAAAAGCGTACTGAAGTTCAACAGCGTGTCATTGCTTACCATAAACCTGTCGGTGAAGTTTGCACACGCGATGATCCGGAAGGTCGTGCTACCATTTTCTCAAATTTACCCAAGCTTCGGACAGGTCGCTGGATTAGTATAGGTCGTCTTGATTTAAATACCAGTGGTTTGATTTTGCTTACTACAGATGGAGAGCTTGCAAACAAACTTATGCACCCGTCGAGTGAAATAGAACGTGAATATGCGGTGCGTGTTTTAGGGGAAGTCTCACCGGAAATTATTGAACAACTTAAAACAAACGTTGCTTTAGAAGATGGTGATGCACACTTTACTGACGTAAAGGTTGCAGGTGGCCAGGGTGCAAACCATTGGTACCATGTTGTGTTAAAAGAAGGACGTAACAGGGAGGTCCGGCGTTTATGGGAATACTTTGGTTTTGCGGTTAGCCGCTTAACTCGTATTCGCTACGGTGATATCAAACTAGAACGTCGTTTACGTCCATCTAAAAGTGAAGATTTGAGTGAAAAGGAAATTGCTTCTCTTTATAAAAGTGTTGGACTTAAATATCATGTCGATGAAACAATTAAGAAAGATAAAAGCCGTTTCAAAGCTAATAAAACCAATAAAAATACTAAACGTTCTGTTTATCAAGGTAAATCAGGACGTCGTCATTAATTAATTTCTAGCCTGTATCCTTCATTTGATGTTTAGAGCGAACCGCGAAAGGTTTAAGTAATGAGGGAAGCTTAATATGTTCAGCAACCATAACGACAATTTTATGGGTGTCACCGGTAGCAATACTAATTAAATCTTCAACCATATCTTCACTTTCTAAAACATGTGTGTAATCACGCAAAATATATATTCCAAAATGATTACTGGCTTCAATATGTTCCATTAAGTCTTCGGGTGTTTGTGTTCTGGGAATGCCGATATGTGAAGCCCCTAGTCTATGCATAGCTTGTTCTGGTTGTGCCAGATAATACGGTTTCGGGCTAAAACGACTAAGCTCAAGTAACAAATCGCAAACGCGATCAACTTCATATGTTTCCATGGTGATGAGTCTATGGCCACTTTCCAGCATTTTTTCTAGTTGATTTAGATATTCCATTGCAGTGATTCATGTTGAGTTGTAATGCAAGTAATTATAGACACTCAGACTGCAAGCTGCAGTCTGATAATGTGAATTGGTTCAAAGACTGATTAGGAATAGATACATTTATGCGTTAACAGCGGTTGCTTTGTGGCTTGCTCCCGAAGATACAACCTGGTTACGCCCAGATTGCTTTGCCGTGTACATCGCTTTATCGGCCCGATCTAACAGTGATTTTGCTGTATCACGCGCTGTTAAGCTTGCTACACCTGCGCTAATTGTAACCGGGACGGTGTTTTGACGGCTTGTGAATACATGTTTTTCAATAATGCTACGCAAACGTTCTGCTGCCAGAGCTGCGCCACTTGCATTGACACCGGGTAACATAATGACAAACTCTTCACCACCAAATCGAAATACCATGTCAGAGCTACGCATAGCTTGCTTGCAGCACTCTACAGACTCACGTAAAACATCATCACCCGTTGAGTGGCCATAGTTATCATTAATTTGTTTAAAGTGATCAAGATCAAAAATGATCATTGAAAATGCTGTTTGATGACGATGGGCTAAATCAACTTCTCTGTCTATCGTTTCATCCATTGCAGCGCGATTATTTGCACCAGTTAGAGCATCTATCTTTGCTGCTTGTAATGCTCTTTGATACCAGACCGCATTGCGAAGAGGAAATATCAATTGGCCCATTAAGTTTTCAAGGTGTTCCATTTCTTGTTCTGCGAAACGACGACGGCGGGTAAAAATCAATTCTCCGAGAAATTCACCGGCAAGACGTAACCGGTAGGAACAACGGTGCCGCTGGGTTTTACCATAATTCAGATTTAGCCCTTGTTCATCGAAGCTATAGTGAGCTGCATCAAAACTGACAAGCTGCTGCGCAGACTGCAGGAAAAAGTTTAAAACACTGTCAATTTCCAATGATGTCTGTAATAAACCAGCTAATTTAAGCGTTTGTTGCAGTTCAGCAGGCGCTATACCAAGTTGTTCACGGGCAGCTGTTGGGTTTATGTATTGATCTATATTATCCATGGTGACTCCGCTTACCTCAAAAGTTTTTAAAATGCGGTCACAGGAAGTAATGCGAAATGTATGCCAGAATTCAATATTAAAATTATCATTTAATATCAATTAGTTACAGCCACTTTAAGAAAGCATAGTGTTTTCGTCAAAATTATGGCATCTAAAAGTACGGATAATTGTTATATTCACTGAATTTTTGTTAAATAAGTCGGTATATATACTTATATATCAATTATCTAAACTATTTAAACTAGTATTAATAGTAAAGGGGTAAAGTTATGTCATCAACATTCCGATATCATCAATATGTATTGTTTTTTTTCACATTAGTTATCTGTGCTCAGGTGCAAGCCGCGAGCAAGAGTAGTAACTCTGATTCAGGTGAGTCATTGCAGCAGGATATGGTTAACCCGGGTTACCATGAAAAGCCTGCCTGGTTTAAAGAATCATTTCTTGATTTAAGAGAAGATATCCAGGAGGCCGCTGCTAATAAAAAGCGCGTGTTGCTATATTTTTATCAGGATGGATGTCCTTATTGCGCCAAGTTATTACAAAATAATCTTGGGCAGAAAAAAATAGCCGATAAGACACGAAACAATTTTGATGTCATCGCTATGAATATGTGGGGTGATAAAGAAGTTACCGATTTAAATGGAAAGCTAACAACGGAAAAAAAATTCGCTGAGCGACTTAAAGTAATGTACACACCAACACTTCTTTTTCTGACTGAAAAGGGGAAAGTAGCATTACGTGTAAACGGCTATTATGCGCCTAATAAATTTGAAACAGCATTAGATTATGTTCGCGGACATAATGAAGGAAAAATATCTTTTCGAAATTATGTGCGTAAATTCATTAAAAAATCTGCGACAGGAAAACTGCATCAGCAATCTTTTATATTAAAGCAGCCTTATAATCTTAAAAAATTATTAGCAGCAAAAAAACCATTATTAATTTTATTTGAGCAAAAACAATGTTATGACTGCGATGAGTTACATAATGATATTTTTAAACGCAAAGAAACGCTTAGCCAGATTAAACGATTTAATGTTGTACGATTAGATATGTGGAGTAAAGATAACGTAGTCGACTTTAATGGGAAATCGATAACCGCTAAAAACCTGGCTAAAAAATTTAAAGTAAACCATTCTCCCAGTTTTATATTTTTTAATAACAAGGGGGATGAGGTATTTCGTATCGATGCCTATTTGAAATCTTTTCATACTCAATCTGTTTTGGATTATGTTGCATCAAATGCATATATAAAACAGCCTAATTTTCAACGTTACATTGATAAGCGGGCGGATGATTTAGAGGCGCAGGGAGTACATGTTGATTTAATGCAGTAATGTTAATTTTGCTATCGTAGTGAAGTATTATATGGAAACATTTTTTATTAAAAGGTTTTAGAGTGTCCTCAGCGGAAAATAATTTAAAATACATTTTAAATAAAATCTGGCCTCGCAAGATCGGAATACAGCTGGCTTTATATGTTTCATTACTTTTGGCAATCTCAATAGGTGGGTTTTCATGGTATACCATCAATGAGCAGGTGAAAGATGTTAAAGAGAATATGCTATTACAGGCTAAAGTATTAGCAAATAATGTTTCTGCTGTCAGTGCCGTGCATTTACTTTCTCATGACTACAGTTCAATTGAACAATTATTATTCAGGACAATTGAATTCCCAGGTGTCCATAAGATCCAATTAACTAATGAAAAAGGTAAGCTGCTCGGAGATATTACCCGGCGGGCTGGTGAGGAACCTGAGGTGAAATATGGTCAACCAGCATTAGATTTACCTAAGACAAGCGATGTTTCAGTATTATTTGATAAAAAATATATGAAGGTGTGGCATCCTATTGTTTTAGGTGAATTAATTGGTTGGGTAAAAATCACGTATGGTTTAGAACCTATTTTTTCTCGCCAACAAGAGGTTTTAAAGGATTTAATTTTTGTAGGTGGAGCAATAGTCCTTTTGTCAGTTTTGCTGATGCTAATGTACATACGTGGATCAATACAAACAATAGCACGTTACACAGATTTTGCTGATCAACTGGATCTTATCAAGGGAAAAGAAGTTCCCGTAAATAATGACTCCGTGGAATTAGAACATCTTGGTGTAGCACTAAATAGTGCATCAGCCAGTCTGTATGAACAAAGTTTACGTATATCAACGGCTATGTCGGAAATGGAACGATTGGCTGCATTTCCTGAAATGAATCCAAATATTGTGCTTTCTATGAATATGAAAGGCGAGGTGCAATATCTAAACCCTTATGGTGAAAATTTAATTGATAGTTTAAATATTTTACAATCGCATATGGGTATATTACTGCCTGAAAATTTAAAAGACATTATTCATAAGTGCATAAACAACAACGAAACAATACATGCTGTAGAAACCACCTATAAAAACAGATCTTTTTTATGGACCTTTTCCCCGGTAGTGAATCAACAACTTGTGCATGGTTATGCATTGGAAATAACGAAACGTAAGGAAGCGATGGCGCAGGCACAAACTGATCGTCTGGAAAGGATGGCAGCGGAATCTGCGAACACGGCTAAAAGTACTTTTCTTGCCAATATGAGTCATGAGATACGTACACCATTAACAGCAATTATTGGGTTTTCTGAATCGTTACTTGATACCACGCAATCTATGCCTGAGCGAGTAGAGTCTATTAATACCGTTATTCGTAGCGGTAAGCATTTAATGCAAATTATTAATGATATTTTAGATTTATCAAAAGTTGAAGCAGATAAATTGGAACTTGAAGAGCTTGAAGTATCACCCTTTGAGTTGCTTGATGATATAGATTCATTGGTATCTTTGCTTGCTGAAAACAAAGGACTGTATTTTGACGTTGAGTATGACTTTCCGCTGCCTGAAACAATTACTACTGATCCAGTCCGATTGAAACAAATTATAATCAACCTATGTAACAATGCCGTTAAATTTACTGGGAAAGGTGGTGTTAATGTTAAAGTTTCATTTGATAGCAATAAAGGCTTGATGTTGATTAAAATAATCGACACAGGCATTGGCTTAAGTAAAGAACAATCAGAAAAAATATTTGCCCCTTTTACTCAGGCTGATACATCAACAACTCGCCAGTACGGCGGAACAGGATTGGGCTTATCGCTATCAAA
Organism: uncultured Ectothiorhodospiraceae bacterium; assembly: GCA_947258695.1. Lineage (GTDB taxonomy): Bacteria > Pseudomonadota > Gammaproteobacteria > UBA6429 > Thiohalophilaceae > JAGLTQ01. Next base: position 24,592 of record CAMYJG010000001.1, read on the forward strand.
ACAGCTGGCTGAAAAACTGGGAGGTGACATCAAGGTACAAAGTACGCCTTCTGTCGGAAGTTGTTTCACTTTATCGGTGAAAGTGGGGGATCTTACCAATATTAAGATGCTTTCATTTGAACCTGACATTCAACAAGTTTCTCCACAGTCAATTATTAATAGCGTGGATGGTAAAGTTACCGGCAAAGTACTTGTCGCTGAAGATAATACAGATAATCAAAGATTGGTCACCATGTATTTAAAAAAACTCGGTGCCGATGTAGTTATTGCAAATAATGGTAGAGAAGCAATTGAAAAGACAAACAAAGAGTCTTTTGATTTAATCTTGATGGATATGCAGATGCCTGTAATGAATGGTGTCGATGCAACAGTTCGCTTGCGCGAAATGAACTATGATAAACCAATAGTCGCTTTAACCGCTAATGCTATGAAAGAAGACGTTGATGCCTGTATGAATGCAGGTTGTAACGATTTTATTAAAAAACCAATTATACAGAAAGAATTTAAAGAAAGTGTCGTAAAATATCTGCAGCCCATTAAGGTATCTGCATCACACGATAGTCCGCTAGTTTCCTCATTGTTAGAAGAAGAGCCAGAGATGATAGATCTTGTTCAAAAATTTGTTAGTAGGCTGCCTAAATATATCCAGGATATTCATCAGTGTGATAAAGATGAAAACTGGAAAGGTTTGAGTGAAGCAATACACATATTAAAAGGAACGAGTGGTAATTATGGTTTTAATGAATTATTAAAGTTAACACAAGATATAGAATTCGAGCTAACCAAGGAGAATTTTGAAGGTGTTCACAATATGGTAATGATGTTTGATAAGTTGCACAATAGAATTAAACTGGGTATCTCATAATTAATCAGATACTTTTTTCTGAGGATATTCTAGCCAGTTATGTTAAGTATGGCTAGAGCTGCAACTAACAATATAAACATCGCTAGCAACATGCGAGAGAACAAGCCAAATTTATTTCTGTTATTTTTTTTGATAAACCTCATTTGTTGAATTGTTTAAGTTTTAATAGTCAGTAACCGTTGGAATTTATCTGTTTTATTGTTATGTATTTTGAACCGGGTATGTTAATAAAATTATATTTTATGTTGGCTGGAATACTTGATTAGTATTGTCGTTATTAAAACACTATTCTTTAAACATATATATAATAGTTATTACATTTCGTGACAATTCACAAGATGTCACAATTTGATTAAAAATACCTTTCTTTATTTAATCCCAGTTAATTAATAAAATTGATCCTAATTCATTGATTTTCGTGATTTTTTATAAATTAGACCTCAATTATTATATATTCAGTTTAAATTAACTGACTTATTGCCGATATATGTAGTATATAAAGCTAATTTGAAGTTCTCTAAGTAGATTTGTTATGGAAAAAATAAAAGTTGATGTAGATAAAATTGTAAAAGGCATGTACGTCTGTGAACTCGATCGTCCATGGAATGAAACTTCTTTTCTTTTTCAGGGGTTTCGGATTACCAATGACCAGGAAGTAGAACGACTTCAAAAGACCTGTAAATTTATCTACGTTGATCAGGATAAAAGTTCAGTTGATATTAAGCCAGATTTAATGGTGTTGTCTTCATCGCAAGCCTCTCAAAGTTATAAAAAACCAGAACCGCTATTTAATATTCAGGTTAAAAACGAACCTTATAAAGAAAAGTTTGAAAAAGAATATCCTGTAGCAAAGGCTGCTTATCAAAACTCGGTTGAAAAAATCCATCTTGTATTTAATGATTTACGTTTGGGTAAATCTCTGGATGTCCTGGCGGTTAAAGATACTGTGAATGAAATGGCGAACAGCATAATAAGAAATCCAGACGCGTTAAAATTGCTTTGTGTATTGCAGGATCGTAATAGTAGTGCTGTTACGCACGCACTACACGTTTGTATATTAAGTTTGGCGTTTGGCAATTATCTGGGTTTAAAAAAAGATATGATACAAAAACTGGGTATTGGCGGTTTGTTGCATGATATAGGCGAAACAAAACTACCCGATGGATTATTCTGGCGCTCAGAACATTATAATAAAGAAGAGAAATCTAAAATTCAAAAACACACTGAATATGGGATAGAGATACTGAAAGATGTCCAGGGTTTAGATAGCACCGTTTTAGATATTGTTCGTGATCATCATGAGCGTATTAATTGTACCGGTTTTCCTAACCAGACTTGCGGCGATCAAATTAGTTACAATGCTATGTTGGTTTCTATAGTAGATGTTTATGATAGTGTAACTATGGGCTATGAAGGAAAAGAAATGGTTTCATGCACTAATGCCTTAAAAAGTATGTATGACTGGCGAGACGAGTTATTTCAAGGTGAATTAATTGAACATTTTATTCAGTGCCTGGGGATTTATCCAATTGGAAGTGTGGTTGAACTTAATTCTGGTGAGATAGGCGTTATTATCACTTTTGATGATTATTCCAGGTTAGCACCTCGCGTTATGTTATTACTGGACAAAAAAAGAGAAAGGTATCCTGCACCCGTCATTATTGATTTATCCAAGTTTAAAGATGCAGATGAAAAATACCTTTATGAAATTAAGCGTGTTGTAACAGCTGAAGATTATGGTATTGATTTAAGAAGTCATTTATTAGAAGAACTCTATGTCACCAAGGAAATTAATTTATAATCTGAAACATCATTCTATGCGTTAGCGCTCTATATATTGAACAGTTGAGGCGCCATAAACATGAAGCGGTGTTTCTTTCCCTCTTATTTTTTGCATACCCAGGTCGGTGAATTTTTCCTGTGTAGGTTGATTTAAGTATTTATACGTTTCTTCAGAGATAATGATACTGTAGCCTAATCGCTTGGATAAACCATCCAATCTGCTGGCAATGTTTACAGTATCGCCTATAAACGTATATTCAAATCTGTCCTGTGAACCGATGGTACCAGCCGTGGCATAACCAATATGTATACCGATACCAACGTTAAAACGCTCGCCATCAGGTAAGCAGATAGCATTTGAATGCATGACAATGTCTAATGCAGTTTCAACCGCATTATCTGCAGTGGATGTGTTATCGTCCAGATGAAAAATTGCCAATATGGCATCACCCATAAACTTGTTAACCAGGCCGTTGTGCTCAGTTACGATGTCAACAATTTTTCCAAAGTAACTGTTGAGGAAAAATATCACATCCTCTGGTGTATTTTTTTCTGCGTAGTTTGTGAAATTACGTAAGTCACAAAAGAATACTGCAATATGTTTTTTCTCTCCTTGTTGTAAAGATGAGGAATCTGAATGCATTAATTTTTTCATTATGTCCGGACTAACAATGCTTTCTAATGTTTGCCTGATTTTTTCCTTATCCCTTAATTCATCAATAACCCTGTTAGTTTTTTGTGCAATCACACCAAATTCATCACGACTTAAGACAGGAACATATTCCTCTAATTTTCCATCCTGTATATGTTGTAATGCATCTACCTGGTTATCGAAGAGATGTTGTAAGTTAAGAGAATAGGAATGAATCAGGCGTAAGGTAAGCGCAACTACGATACCTAGTGTAAATAATGTTTCTATCATATATGCATTTATTAAGCTTTGATCTATTTTGCTTTGACTTATAGCACCGAGACTCATGTATGAATAAGCGGATAATGCATTGGCTAAAATAGCAACCAGTAAAGTGACTGTAAGAAATAAACTTATTCTTCGGGTAACCGAAATCGTATTTTGTATGTTGGACTGCTTGCGATTAAGCTTAAAAAAACAATCATGTTCGCGTTTTAACGCGCTATCGATACTGGCGAAATAACCAATTATTAATACACCAGATAACAGTTTACTGGCTACCAGGTAGCTTTGCTGATTAAGATAGACTTCAACAATAAAAAGTATGATTGCTATACATGTGTATATGGTGAATTCAAACAGAAGTTGCTTTTTTGGTTGGTCGAATAAAGCTTGTTTTATCACCAGTTCTAATTCAAGTCTTGTTCTGATAAGCAGGCTGATCAAGAATAAAATAATCAGGGTGATAACAGTGCTATAGCTGGCACTTGTCGAATCGAAAGTATTGCTCCGCAAGGAGATTATCCCAATAACCATAATAGTTATCAGGTAATACATAATTACTTGATTTTTTTGGAAATATTTAATCATTTCACATTTATTAGTCGGTCAGATCCTCTTTATATGAAGTTTTATCGCTAATATATTGCAATTTGTGACGTTTAGGTACAAATTATTAGCTGTGATAATCAAATTTATCTAATTTAATCAATAAGATATGTGGGCATTCTCACATTCTAGATTATATTTAATAAACTTGTTTATAATGACTTTAAATTGACAGAAATAGACACTATTTAGTGTTGAACAAATAGTGTAAGGGTAGTCCTTAATAAGTGGACTTAGCGCCTTTGAGAGCCTAGCTACACAATCTATTCATAATGATAGATTTCCACTTCTGCGGCTTAATCGGTATACTGCGGGCTCAAATTTATGCGGATGTGGTGAAATTGGTATACACGGTAGATTTAGGTTCTGCTGCCGCAAGGCGTGAGAGTTCGAGTCTCTCCATCCGCACCATATTTTTAAGTCTTAGAATTAATAATTTCTGATGAAATAGAGGATAAAGGTAATGCAAGTTTCTGTAGAAACCACCAATGGTCTTGAGCGTAAACTAACTGTAGCAATTGATGAAGAGAAAATTGCCAGTGTAGTTGATGGTCGTCTTCAGGATATGACGAAAACAGTCAAAGTCAAAGGCTTTCGTGCCGGTAAAGTTCCTCTAAAGATTGTTAAGCAGCAATATGAACAGCAAGTGCGTCAGGAAGTCGTTGGTGATGTTCTGCAATCAACACTTTATGAAGCAATAGGCCAGGAAAAACTCAATCCTGCAGGTCAACCTCGGATTGACTCACTCAAAAGTGATCCCGGTCAAGGTGTTGAATACACTGCTTTATTTGAAGTTTACCCTGAGGTTAAGTTGGGTGACTTGTCCAGTGAAACCATTGAAAATCCGGTTACCGAGTTAACTGATGACGATGTAACAGAGATGCTGGAAACAGTGCGTGGTCAACATAAAGAGTGGGTTGAAGTTGAACGTGCTGCAAAAGATGGCGATCAGCTTAATATTAATTTCAAAGGCATGATTGATGGTGAAGCCTTCCCAGGTGGCGAAGCAAATGATATGGCCATCGAGCTGGGTAGTGGCAGAATGATCAAAGGCTTTGAAGAAGGCTTGATTGGCGCTAAAGCCGGTGATGACGTTACTTTAAATGTGACTTTCCCTGATGATTACCATGCAAAAGAGTTAGCCGGTAAACCTGCTCAATTTGATACGCATATTAACAAGGTTGAGGAAGCTCAATTACCTGAGTTGAATGATGATTTTGCAAAAAAACTCGGCATTAAAGACGCCAGTGTTGAAAATATGAAAAAGGAAATTAAGGCGAGCATGCAACAAGAGTTGGACTCGCGCTTAAATACCCAACTAAAAACAGCTGTTATGGATGCGTTGATAAATGTTCATGACTTTGATGTACCCAAGCCACTGGTTGACGATGAATCGGAAGCGGTCAAGAACAATATGCTGGAAAACCTGAAGCAACAAGGTATGCAAGATCAAGGCTTGCAACTGGATGCGAGTATGTTTGCAGATCAGGCCATTCGTCGCGTAAAGTTAGGCTTAATCATGTCTGAAATCGTTAAGTCAGAAAAAATTGAAGCGGATGAAGAAAGCGTGAAGAAAAAAGTGGAAGAAATTGCCGCACCATATGAACAGCCACAACAGGTGATTGACTGGTATATGGGTGATAAACAACGCCTTGCTGAGATCAAAGCCCTGGTGACAGAGCAACTTGTTGTCGATTGGGCTATGGAAAAAGCAAAAGTGGTCGATAAAGAGATTAGTTTCAAGGATATAATGAATCCTGAAGCAAACAAATAATTTGAATTTACCCTTAAGGATAAGAATTCGTGACCGATAAAATAACTAATGCAGATATTATGAACCAATTGGTGCCAATGGTCGTAGAACAGACTTCTCGTGGAGAACGTTCTTACGATATATATTCCAGATTATTAAAAGAACGTATTATTTTTCTGGTGGGGCAGGTAGAAGATCATATGGCAAACCTGGTGGTTGCACAGATGCTTTTCCTGGAGTCTGAAAACCCGGATAAAGACATATATTTGTATATTAATTCACCAGGTGGCTCAGTAACAGCTGGACTGTCAATTTATGACACCATGCAGTTTATTAAGCCAGATGTGAGCACTCTGTGCATTGGCCAAGCTGCCAGTATGGGGGCTTTATTGCTTGCTGGTGGTGCTGCAGGTAAGCGTTACGCGCTGCCACATGCCAGAACCATGATTCATCAGCCATTAGGCGGTTTTCAGGGCCAGGCAAGTGATATTGAGATACATGCTAAAGAAATCATGGAAGTTCGGGAACGATTAAACAAAATTCTTGCCGAACATACAGGAAATCCAATTGATAAAATTGAAGTGGATACAGACCGCGACAACTTTATGAATGCAGATACTTCTGTTGAATACGGCTTGATTGACTCAGTGATGGTAGAACGGGTCAAAGCAGAGTCGGATGCAGATTAATAAACCTGTTATTGATGTTGTTATTTTGTATAAAATAACGAAAAAATCAAGGATAAAAATGTGCAGTAATGACTTGAAAAAGTCACAAAAACTGCGCATGGTATAGAGAACGATAATGTTCATGATGAGGCAAAGGACATGAGCGACGATAAAAGCACCGGTGAAGGTGGCAACAAACTGCTGTATTGCTCTTTTTGTGGCAAAAGTCAGCATGAAGTCCGTAAATTAATAGCGGGTCCATCTGTATTTGTTTGTGACGAATGCGTTGAATTATGTAGCGATATTATTCGTGAAGAAATTCAGGAGCAGTCCAATAAAACTGAGGGTGACTCTCTACCAACACCACACGAAATTAACCAAATTCTCGATGAGTATGTGATTGGCCAATCTCGTGCCAAGCGGGTGCTCTCGGTTGCGGTTTATAATCATTATAAACGCCTGGAAACCGGTCAGAAAAAAGACGACGTCGAGCTCTCTAAAAGTAATATCTTACTAATAGGTCCTACTGGCTGTGGTAAAACATTACTTGCTGAAACACTCGCTCGCTTACTCAACGTGCCATTTACTATCGCCGATGCAACAACATTAACCGAAGCCGGTTATGTTGGTGAAGATGTTGAGAATATTATCCAAAAATTGTTGCAAAAATGTGATTACGACGTAGAAAAAGCACAAACAGGTATTGTTTATATTGATGAAATTGACAAAATTTCACGTAAATCAGACAATCCATCAATAACCCGAGATGTTTCTGGTGAGGGTGTACAACAAGCCTTATTAAAGTTAATTGAAGGCACTATCGCCTCTGTTCCACCTCAAGGTGGACGTAAACACCCGCAACAAGAATTTTTGCAGGTGGATACTTCAAACATCTTGTTTGTTTGTGGTGGTGCTTTTGCTGGCCTGGATCGCATTATCCGTGATCGTTCAGAGAAAGGCGGAATCGGTTTTGGTGCCGAAGTCACTAGTAAAGACGATAAGAAGAGCATGAGTGAAGTGATTCACAGTGTTGAGCCTGAGGATTTAACCCGCTTTGGTTTAATTCCTGAGTTCGTGGGCCGTTTACCCGTTGTAGCGACTCTCAGTGAGCTGGATGAAGACGCACTGATACGTATCTTAACTGAACCTAAGAATGCCTTAACCAAGCAATATCAAAAAATGTTTGAAATGGAAGGCAGTGAACTTGAATTCCGTGACAGCGCATTATCTGCAATTGCAGCTAAAGCGATGGAACGTAAAACAGGTGCAAGGGGCTTACGCTCAATCCTGGAACATGCATTGCTTGATACCATGTATGACTTACCTTCAATGGACAATGTTGAAAAAGTGGTGATAGATGATACAAGCATTAATGGAGAGGGGGACCCACTCTTTATATATGAAAACCTGGAGCCGTTAGCGGCATCTTCAGATGAATAGCAAATAAAGGGGTATGTAAATACCCCTTTATTTTTTTGGAAATGTTAATTTTTATTAATATTTCAATTGATGATATTTTTGTTTGTTAACTTGAAATGAGAGAACGCTGACCTTATATCATTGGACAAGGTTCAAACATAAATATCGTTTTAATATAATTACAGGACAGAAACATGTCTGAAATGGTCGAAACTCAGTTATCAGCAATTCCAATTTTACCACTACGTGATGTTGTGGTTTATCCGCACATGGTTATCCCGCTTTTTGTTGGGCGTGAAAAATCAATCCAGGCATTAGAAGCAGCCATGGATAATGACAAACAAATTTTATTAGTTGCGCAAAAAAGCGCGGCTAAAGATGAACCAACCCAAGAAGATTTATATCAAATTGGTACCGTATCCAGTATTTTACAATTACTTAAATTACCAGATGGCACAGTAAAAGTTTTAGTTGAAGGCAATAAGCGGGCAAATATTGTTCATTTTCTTGGGCAGGAAGAATATTTTACTGCACAAATAAAAGAGCTTGAGCCTGAAGTCGTTGATGATCGTGAATCAGAAGTGCTAATTCGTTCTTTAACAACTCAGTTCGATCAGTACGTAAAACTGAATAAAAAAATCCCACCTGAAATTTTGACATCACTTTCAAGTATTGAAGAACCTGAGCGTATGGTTGATACCATTGCCGCGCATATGTCATTGAAGCTGGATGAAAAACAAAAGGTACTTGAAATCGTAGATTTACGTGAGCGTGTTGAACACCTCATGGTATTGATGGAATCAGAAATCGATATATTACAGGTTGAAAAGCGTATTCGTGGACGAGTTAAAAGACAAATGGAGAAAAGTCAGCGCGAGTACTACCTGAATGAACAAATGAAAGCTATCCAGAAAGAACTGGGTGACATGGATGATGTACCAAATGAAATGGACGAACTCGAGAAAAAAATCGAGAGCGCAGGGATGTCAAAAGAAGCCTTGAAAAAAGCCAAGGCTGAATTTAATAAGCTGAAAATGATGTCACCTATGTCTGCTGAAGCAACAGTCGTTCGTAACTACCTAGACTGGATGGTTGGAGTACCCTGGAAAAAACGCACTAAAATTCGTAACGATCTTTCTAAGGCGGAAGAAGTGCTTGAAGCAGACCATTATGGTTTAGAAAAAGTGAAAGAACGTATTTTAGAGTATCTTGCTGTACAGCAACGTATGAAAAAAATGAAAGGACCTATTCTTTGTTTAGTAGGGCCACCAGGTGTTGGTAAAACATCTGTCGGTAAATCGATTGCCCGTGCAACTAATCGTAAGTTTATGCGTATGGCATTAGGTGGCGTACGTGATGAAGCAGAAATTCGTGGTCATCGTCGAACCTACATCGGTTCAATGCCGGGTAAAATCATTCAAAATCTTTCAAAGGTTGAAACGCGTAACCCGTTATTCTTACTTGATGAAATAGATAAAATGGCGATGGATTTTCGTGGTGATCCTGCATCTGCATTATTAGAAGTTTTAGATCCTGAACAAAATCATACTTTCAATGATCACTATATGGAAGTGGATTATGATTTATCAGAAGTGATGTTCGTTGCTACATCGAATACCATGAATATTCCTGGTCCATTATTAGATCGTATGGAAGTGATTCGTTTGTCGGGTTATACCGAAGATGAAAAACTCAATATCGCGATGCGTTATTTAGTTAAAAAACAGATCAAAAATAATGGTCTTAAAGAAGATGAAATTATCATCACTGAAGATGCGGTACGTGGAATTATTCGTAACTACACACGTGAAGCAGGTGTCCGTAATTTAGAGCGTGAGATAGCGAAATTATGTCGCAAAGTAGTGAAAGAAATTTTACTCGATAAGTCAGTCACTACTGTAGAAATTACTGATAACAACCTTGAGAAATATCTCGGTGTTATGCGTTTCCGTTATGGTGTTATTGATGAAAACGATCAAGTTGGTCAAGTTAATGGTTTAGCCTGGACTGAAGTAGGTGGTGAATTATTAACCATTGAAACGGCTGTTATTCCTGGTAAAGGTAAAACAAGTGTTACTGGTCAGCTTGGCGATGTCATGAAAGAATCAATCCAGGCAGCAATGACAGTAGTACGTAACCGTTCATCAGTCTTAGGTGTTGAAGATGAAATATTTGAGAAAAAAGATATACATGTTCATGTACCTGAAGGCGCGATACCGAAAGATGGTCCTAGTGCAGGCGTAGGGATGTGTACAGCGCTTGTTTCATCATTAACGGGAATTGCAGTGCGTAATGACGTTGCGATGACTGGCGAGATTACCTTGCGCGGTGAAGTCTTACCAATTGGTGGTTTGAAAGAAAAGTTACTTGCTGCTCATCGTGCAGGCATTAAAACCGTTCTTATCCCGGAAGAAAACCGCAAAGATTTAACGGAAATCCCGGATAACGTAAAAGAAAATCTTGATGTTAGACCTGTTCGTTGGATTGATGAAGTTTTAGAAACTGCATTGGTACATTCACCAAAGCCATTAGCAGAGTCTAAAACTGGTGGAAAAGTGAGCAAATCTAAAAAAACTGATAGTACAAATATACAAACTCACTAAAAAATGCTGGTTTTATGCACTGATACAACTAAACTGTGCATAGTTTGCTTGACCGCATCCTGTTAGCGTTGGTATAAATCCATCCAGTTAATAATTATTTAAACCGCTCTGTATTTTTTGTTGAGCGGTATTTTTTTTGTCATTCCATTAGGGGGAAAACTCAGTGAATAAATCAGAACTCGTAGAAGCTGTTGCAGAAAGTGCAGACATTTCTAAAGCAGCAGCCGCTCGTGCTGTAGATACAATGGTAAGCAGCATTATCGATACTTTAGCAAAAGGTGATCAGGTAGCCATTGCAGGCTTCGGTACTTTTACAGTACGTGACCGTGCAGCACGAACTGGTCGTAATCCGCGCACAGGTGAAGAAATCCAGATAAAAGCATCAAAAAATCCTGGATTTAAGGCTGGTAAAGCATTTAAAGATGCCTTAAACTAGCGCGCCTTCAGCAGGGGTGGTTAGCTCAGCTGGTAGAGCATCGCCCTTACAAGGCGAGGGTCACAGGTTCGATCCCTGTACCACCCACCAAATTGCGGAGCGGTAGTTCAGCTGGTTAGAATACCGGCCTGTCACGCCGGGGGTCGCGGGTTCGAATCCCGTCCGCTCCGCCACTATTACTAAAGGCGCAATCTGTATAGATTGCGCCTTTTTTTATACTGAATTTATAAACACAAGAATAAATAATAAACGTATAATAGCGTCCAATTTATCATTAATAGTAAAGTAAAATATTATGTTGCAATCTATTCGTAATAACGCTCAGGGTCTTTTTGTCTGGATCGTAGTAGGTTTAATTGTTGTTTCTTTTGCCCTGTTTGGTTTAGGAAGTTATTTATCTGGTACCTCAAAAGTTGTCGCTGCATCGGTGAATGGTGTCGAAATAAGCGGTACAGAATTAACCCGAGCTCATCAAAATTACCAGGAAAGATTACGCAACATGTTCGGCGATCAATATCGTCCAGAAATGTTTTCTACTGCCCGGGTTAAATCTGAAGTATTAAACGGTTTAATCACCCAGGAAGTAATGAATCAAATGTTAGCTGAACAAGGTTATTTAGCCTCTCCAGGCCAGGTCTTGCAACGATTAAAATCGTACGAAGCTTTCCAGGAAGGCGGTGTGTTTTCTGCGCAAAGATATAAAGAAGTTTTGTCCGCTCAACGCATGAACGGAGAAGCTTTTGAATATGATTTATCACGTGATATTGCTTCGCAGCAAATTCGTGCTGCAATTACCACAAGCGCTTTTTTAACTGAGAAAGAGAAAAACAAATTAGCTGCTTTAGAAAATCAGAAACGCGAAATCGGTTACTTTGAGGTATCAACTAAGCCATACCAGAAGTCTATAAGAATCAGTGACGAACAAATCAACTCATATTATGAAAAAAATAGTCAGCAATTTTTATCTGCTGAAAAAGTTCAGGTTGAATATGTTGAGTTGAATATGAATGAAGTTGCAGGTTTACAGGAAGTTACTGATGAGATGATCAAGCAACAGTACGAAAGCTCACCAGATAGTTATATGGCAAACGATGATGTCGCTGCGAAAAAGAAGATTTCAGATCTGCGTCAGCAAGTTGAACAAGGTGCTGACTTTGCCGAGCTGGCACAAGAAAATTCAGATGATAAAGGCTCAGCAAATCAGGGTGGTGATTTAGGTTACGTTACTCGTGGAGTAGAAGAAAACTTTGATAAAGTTGTATTTGCTTTAAACAAAGGTGAAGTTAGTCAGGTCATCAAATCTAAAGACGGTTTTCAGATTATTAAGTTAGATGATATTCGTGCCGGTGATCCAGAAGAACGCAAAGTACGACATATATTAATTAAATCAGAAAAAAAACTGAAACCATTAGCCGATGTAAAAGAAGTTATTAAAAAAGAGCTCCAGCTACAATTAGCGAGTAAAGTATTTTTTGACGACGCTGATCAAATGAATAACCTTAGTTACGAAACTCCGGATTCACTTGAGCCTGTGGCACAAGCGCTAGGTCTAAAAGTGAAAACAAGTCCGTTAATGACACGCCGAGGTGCTGCAGGAATGTTTTCAAATCCCAAGATTCTGAGTGCAACTTTCAGTGAAGAGGTTTTGAAAAATGGACGTAACAGTGAACTGATTGAATTATCTGATACTCATCTTGTTGTTTTAAGGGTAAAAGAACACCAGGCAGCAACGGTGCAACCACTGGCCAAAGTTAAAGCACGGATTAAGAGCCGTCTATTACAAGAACAAGCAGCTAAAAAAGCTCAGCAAGTTAGCTCTGATATTCTCGCACGAGTTGAGAAGAATGAAACTATTAAGTCGATTCAAAAAGATTATCCTGAAATTAAATGGAATAAGTCTGAATGGATAAACCGTAAAGCCGATAAAGATTCAAAATTATCAGTTACAGTAAGAGAACACGCTTTTGCGATGCCTAAACCTGCTGCAGACAAAGTCAGCTGGAGCAAACTTAATTTACAGGCCGGGAACCAGGCAGTGGTAGCTGTATATAAAGTTGAGGAAGTTTCTGTAGCAAAAACTGACAGCGATAAAATTACTCAGGTTTTAGGTAATGCTGATTACAATGCATTTGTGCAATACCTTAAATCCCAGGCAGATATTGTTATAACCCAATCAGTCATAGATGCTGAAGTAGAAACAAACTAATAAAGTTTAATTCATATCTGCATTGTGAGTCTACACAGTACAGAATGCGCTATCATATTATAAAAATAACATTATTGGCTGTGATATGAGCTAATAAAATTTAGTTGATGCGCTCTTAGGGGGAATCATGTTTAAAACAATTATGAATCTTAAGCTACATTGGCAAATTTTAATAGCCCTGTTGTTAGCGGTTATTGCAGGGATTGTTGCTGGTAAAACGGCCAGTATTTTTGGCATCACTTTTTACAATATTTTCTCCTTCATTGGTTCATTATTTATGAATGCACTGAAGATGATTATCATTCCTTTGATAGTTTCTTCTATTATTGTGGGTGTTGCCAGAATTGGTGGCGGAGAAGGCTTAGCACGAATGGGCGGTCGCACTATTCTTTATTATGCGACTACCAGCTTGTTTGCTATTTTGCTTGGTTTACTGTTTGTTAATGTTTTGTCTCCCGGAATTATTGATGGGCAACCCGCACAACAGGTTTTAGGGCTTGATGCAGAGCAGGGTCAAATGGCAGCTGCTAAAGTTGGTGAAAAAGGGGTCGGAGATATTGCCGGTGTCTTTTTGGACATGGTGCCGGCAAATGTTGTTTCAGCCGCGGCAAATGGTCAGCTTCTTGGCTTAATTTTCTTTAGTATTTTATTTGGTTATTTTATTACCCGAATTCAGGAAGCCTACGCCGAAGCACAATATAATTTTTGGGAAGGCATTCTTGAAGTTATGATGAAGATTACTGATTTGGTGATGAAGTTTGCCCCAATCGGTGTCTTTGCACTTGTGGCTAAAGTTATCGCAGGTATGGATGGCGATGAAATGCTTAGCCTTGCTTCAACATTAGGCTGGTTCTTCTTAAGTGTGGTGCTGGCATTGGCAGCACATGTTTTCATCGTGCTTCCACTATTACTAAAATATGTTGCCAGGGTAAGTCCAACACGTCATTTTCAGGCGATGTCACCCGCCCTGTTAACTGCTTTTTCAACTGCATCGTCTTCTGCAACCTTGCCATTAACCATGGAGTGCGTTGAAAAGAACGCCGGTGTTTCAAATAAAACCACCTCATTTGTTCTACCACTCGGTGCTACGGTTAATATGGATGGCACAGCGCTTTACGAGTGTGTTGCAGCCATGTTTATTGCCCAGGCATACGGCATAGAGTTGAGTTTTACAGTGCAATTTACCGTGGTCCTGGTGGCATTGCTCACATCAATTGGCGTGGCGGGTATACCCGCAGCCAGTCTTGTTGCAATAACTATCATACTTGGGGTTATCGGCTTACCGGTTGAGGCATTAGGCTTAATCCTGGCGGTAGATCGAATACTGGATATGTTTAGAACCTCGGTGAATGTTTTTAGTGATTCTTGTGGCGCGGTCATCATTGGAAGATATGAAGGCGAAAAAGGCATTTTACAAGAAGAGAGGGCCCTCTAAGAGGCAGCAAATGTCCTTTTAAAAATAAAAAAGGCCGCATATGCGGCCTTTTTGGTTCATGTTGGCTAGTTATTCACCATGCCATTATTCACCATCAAGGGGACGCATACCGATAGTGCTGTAACCGGCATCAACATAGGTAATTTCGCCTGTAATTCCGGAGGCTAAATCTGAACAAAGAAATGCGGCTGCGTTACCGACGTCTTCTATGGTGACATTTCGACGAAGAGGAGCTGATTTTTCTACTTCATCTAACATTTTACGGAAATTACTGATTCCAGCCGCCGCGAGCGTTCTGATAGGCCCTGCTGAAATCCCGTTAACACGAATACCATCAGGCCCCAGGCTTTGTGACATATAGCGGACATTCGCTTCTAAGCTCGCTTTTGCCAGCCCCATAACATTGTAATTAGGCATAGCACGCTCAGCACCTAAATAGCTGAGTGTTATCAAAGAGCCATCACGACCTTCCATCATATTCCGGCCCGCCTTTGCCAGGGCAGCGAAACTGTAGGAGCTGATTTCATGTGCGGTACGAAAACCATCACGCGTCACATTATCCAGGTAGTCGCCTTCAAGCTCATTACGTGGCGCGAAAGCAACGGAATGGACAATAATATCTAAGCCATCCCAGTAATTATCGAGTTCATCAAAAACATTATCGATTTGTTCATCACTGCTAACATCACAGGGAACGACAATCTCAGAATCAAGTTCAGCGGCCATTTTGGCGACACGATCTTTCAGTTTTTCGTTTTGGTAAGTAAAGGCAAGTTCAGCACCTTCGCGGTGCATAGCTTGAGAAATCCCCCAGGCGATTGAACGATTGCTGGCTAGTCCAACAATAAGAGCACGTTTGCCTTGTAGAAAACCCATAATGTATTCCTCTTAATTCTTAGTATTTATTTTAATTTTCTGTGAAAGCTAATGATAATGCTTTCAACTCGACTATTAAAGTCACGATTGTGTGAAGCATACAATCTATGCGAATAAGTCAGTTTGATTATTATACTAATACTGGCAAATTAAGGTAATATCTGGGAGTAATATTTATTCACCATAACAATAATTACAGGCGTCATAGGTAAATTACGTACAGATGTATAAGCAACTCCTTCTTTCATGTCTTTTCCTTTTTCCGTCATTACAGGCCGTGGCAGCTGCTTCGATTGGATTAGGTTATACACCAAAATACCCTGCAAATTTTAAGCATTTTGACTATGTGAATCCGAATGCCCCAAAAGGAGGAGAATTAATACTTAATGGCAATGGGAATTTTGATTCGTTTAACAGTTTTGCATTAAAAGGGGTAAAAGCCGCAGGTTTAAGTGAACTTGTTTTTGAAAGCTTAATGGTCCAAAGCGCCGATGAGCCTTATAGTTTATATGCTCATATTGCAGAAGATGTAAAACTGGCAACAGATAAAAAATCTATTACTTTTCGAATTGATCCGCGTGCACAATTTTCTGATGGATCGTATGTTACTGCAGATGATGTGAAATTTGCTTTTGAAACCATTAAAGAAAAGGGACATCCTTTTTATAAGTTCTTTTGGGCTGATATAAAAAATGCCAGGGTGCTAAGCAAAAGAGAAATCCGCTTCTTTTTTTCCAGAACCTATCCTGAGCTGCCATTGATCGCTTCACAAATCCCCGTGTTTTCGAAAAAGTGGGTCGGTGAGAAAGAGTTTGCCAAAGTCAGTCGTGAACTACCGATAGCAACGGGTCCCTATGTAATTGATAAATACCGCTTGGGTAAGGATATTACTTATAAGCGAAACCCGAATTACTGGGCTAAAGATAAAAATACAACACGAGGAATGTATAACTTCGATCGTGTTATTTACAAATACTACAAAGATGAAACGGTTCGTTTAGAAGCATTGAAAGCGGGTGAGTTTCATTTCCTACATGAAAACTACTCTAAACTTTGGGCCAGGGAACATGCTGGTACAAAATATGATTCAGGTGAAATTAAAAAAGTTAATTTTGAACATAAGAATAACGAAGGAATTCAAGGGTTTTATTTTAATACCCGAAAGAAATTATTTAAGGATATCAGAGTCAGAAAGGCAATCGCGCTGGCTTATAATTTTGAATGGGCAAACCGAAATCTTTTTTATAACCAATATGTACGCTGTGATAGTTATTTTAGTAATAGCAGTATAGCGACCAGGGAGCTACCTGTTGGCCTTGAGTTATCGCTATTAAAAAAATACAAAAAGAAATATCCAGAACATGTTCCGGATAAAGTCTTTACAGAAGTTTGGCAGCCATCACGCATCACCGATCAAAAAAGCTTACGTGAACATTTACGCAAAGCTAAACAATTACTGGATGATGCCGGTTGGAGAGTGAAAAACGGTGTATTGCAAAATGAACAAGGCGAAAAACTCGAGTTTGAAGTGTTATTAAATAGCAAAGGTTTTGAAAGAATCCTGGGTGCGTTTGCCCATAATTTAAAACAAAAACTGGGTGTTCAAATCAATTACAGGACAGTTGACGTTTCGCTCTGGTTAAGGCGAGTTAGAAAATATGATTTTGATATGATTGTATCCGGTTTAAGTCAGAGCCAGTTGCCTGGTAAAGAGCTCATGAATTACTGGCATTCGTCAGTTATTAATGAAGAGGGCGCCCGCAATTATGCCGGGGTAAATAACCCGGTTATCGATGATTTAATTGAAAAAATTGTTACCACTAATAGTCGTGAAAGCCGGGTAGCGATGGCAAAAGCGATCGATCGAATTTTATTATACGGTGAATACCTTGTACCAAACTGGTATATCGCGTACCACCGCGTTGCCTATTGGGATCGTTTTAGTTTACCTGAAAAGCCACCGCTGTTTTATCAACCTACACCCTGGGCTTTACAAACCTGGTGGCTAAAAGAAACAAAAGGTAAACAATAATGCTGGCATATATATTAAGACGACTCCTGCTTATGTTGCCGACATTGATTGGCGTATTACTGCTAACTTTTATTGTCATACAGTTTGTGCCAGGTGGTCCGGTTGAACAGTTAATCAGCCAAATACAGGGTCATGGTGCTGGTGGTGAGGCTGCAAGTTCGGCGACAGGTTTATACCGGGGTGATTCTGGTTTAGATAAAGAAAAACTCGATAAACTTAAACAGATTTACGGTTTCGATAAACCGGCATACCAACGATTTTTTGAAATGCTCGCCAATTTTGCCGTGTTTGATCTGGGTGAAAGTTATATTTATCAGCAATCGGTAACAGAACTTATTATTTCTAAGTTACCTGTTTCAGTCACGCTTGGTGTCTGGACATTTTTAATTACATACCTGGTATGTATTCCTCTTGGAATTTCAAAAGCGGTAAGAGATGGCACAACTTTTGATGTTATTAGTAGCACGATTATATTAATTGGTTATGCGATTCCAGGTTTTGTACTTGGCATTACTCTACTGGTTTTTTTTGGTGGCGGGAGTTTTTGGGATGTTTTCCCTTTAAGGGATATTATTTCTGATAATTGGTCAGAACTTCCCTGGTATGAAAAAATTCTGGATTATCTCTGGCATATCACATTGCCTTTAATCTCGTTAGTTATCGGCAGTCTGGCAATAATGACTATGCTAACTAAAAATAGTTTTCTTGAAGAGATACGAAAACAGTATGTGCTGACAGCACGTGCAAAAGGCTTGTCGGAAAACAAAGTACTGTATAAACATGTTTTTCGCAATGCCATGATTCCGTTGGTAACAAGTTTTCCTGCTGCTTTCATTGGCGCATTCTTTACAGGTAGTCTTTTAATTGAAACGATATTTTCACTGGATGGACTTGGTTTACTGGGATATGAATCTGTTGTAAGACGGGATTACCCCGTTGTTATGGGGTCACTTTATTTTTTTACTTTGCTGGGCTTATTTGCAAAATTGTTAACAGATATTTTATATGTGGTCGTTGATCCACGGATACAATTTGAGTCGGTGAAATAAATGAATGCAGCTGGCTTTATTAATGTGAGTTCACCGTATTATCGAAACTGGTTACGTTTTAAAAATAACCGTCGTGGTTACGTTAGCTTATGGATATTTATTATTCTGTTTGGATTAAGTTTGTTTGCAGAAGTATTGAGTAATGATAAGCCGCTTGTTGTAAATTATAATGGTAGTTTTTACTTTCCTGTTATAAAGCTCTATCCGGAATCATTTTTTGGTGGCGATTTTGATACAGAAGCTGATTATAACGATCCCTATGTTCGTAAATTATTATCCGAAGGTGATAATTGGGCACTATATCCGTTAAATCCATACAGTTATGACACCATAAACTATTTTACCAAGCAACCAAACCCGGCTCCTCCATCCGCTGATAATTTATTAGGAACAGATGATCATGGTCGAGACGTATTTGCAAGATTAATCTATGGTTTCCGTTTGTCAGTTATTTTCGCCCTGGGTTTGACTATATTAGGGATTGTTATGGGAGTGGTTGCCGGCGCAATACAGGGTTACTTTGGTGGCAAACTGGATTTAATAGCACAGCGCTTTATTGAAATTTGGTCATCCATGCCGGAGCTTTACTTACTGATTATCTTTGCTTCAATTTTTACTCCAAGCATGTTGTTACTACTTTTAATACTGTCATTATTTGGCTGGATGGGTTTAGCAGATTATGTTCGTGCTGAGTTTTTACGTGGTAGAAATATGGAATACGTTAAAGCGGCTAAAGCAATGGGTGTCTCAAGTCGTGCGATTATGTTTAAACACTTACTACCAAACAGTATGACTCCGGTAGTAACTTTTTTGCCGTTTCGTATCAGTGGTGCGATCATCGCGTTAACCAGTTTAGATTTTCTTGGCTTAGGTGTGCCACCACCAACGCCAAGCCTGGGTGATTTACTTGCTCAAGGTAAAGATAATATATCAGCTTGGTGGTTATCTGTTTTTACATTTATTGTTTTAGTTGGCACGCTTAATTTATTGATCTTTATCGGTGAAGCTTTGCGTGAAGCACTGGATACACGTCGTGGCTGATATGGATAAACAAAATATAAAGTCACCTTTACTCTCAATTCGTGATCTTGACGTTGCATTTGGATTGCTACCAGCTGAGCTAACACAAGTTGTTAGTGGTGTTAGTTTTGATGTTCACAAAGGTGAAAAGCTTGCGCTTGTTGGTGAATCTGGTTCAGGAAAGTCCGTTACCGCTTTATCTATTTTACAATTGCATGATAAACGGCAAACTCACTATAAATCTGGCGAGATTATATTTCAAAAACAAGACTTGTTAACCGAGTCTGAAGATCGCTTGCGGCAAATTCGCGGCCAGGACATTGCTATGGTTTTTCAGGAACCTATGACGGCCCTTAAC
Source organism: uncultured Ectothiorhodospiraceae bacterium (assembly GCA_947258695.1). Taxonomy (GTDB): domain Bacteria; phylum Pseudomonadota; class Gammaproteobacteria; order UBA6429; family Thiohalophilaceae; genus JAGLTQ01. Next base: position 44,613 of record CAMYJG010000001.1, read on the forward strand.
CCGGTATACCGAATTGGTGATCAACTGTCTGAAACGTTAATGATTCATAAAGGTTTTACTCAACAAAAAGCAAAACAACATATCATTGAATTACTTGATCGTACCGGTATTGTTGAGCCACATAAACGCTTTGATGCTTACCCACATATGCTTTCTGGTGGCCAACGTCAGCGTGTAATGATTGCGATGGCGCTGGCATGTCAGCCAAAATTACTAATAGCCGATGAACCCACAACTGCACTTGATGTGACAATCCAGGCTCAGATTCTTGAGTTGCTTGAAGACTTGCAAAAAGAGTTTGGAATGGCGGTACTAATGATTACACATGATCTGAATATGGTTCGTCGTTTTGCCGATCATGTTTGTGTAATGCAAAATGGTACGATAGTTGAACAAAAAAATGTTGATGCAATCTTTACTGACGCGGAACATAGTTATACTCACCATCTTTTAAATAGTCAGCCAGAAACATTAGTTAAACAAAGTGATACAAGTGAGATTGAAAAATCACCTGAATTGCTAAATGCAAATAATATTAAATGTTACTTCCCAATTAAGGCGGGATTTTTTAACCGTCGCATCGGCGATGTAAAAGCAGTAGATGATGTATCTATTATTTTAAAACAACGTCAGACAATTGGCATTGTTGGCGAATCAGGATCAGGTAAAACAACGCTGGGGATGTGTTTGTTGCGCTTACAGGATGCGCAAGGCAATATCGTTATTGATAATAAAGATTTAACTGGTCTAAGCGAAAGACAACTGCGTCCGTTACGCAAGAATATACAAGTAGTTTTTCAGGATCCTTTTTCATCATTGTCACCACGTATGACAATTCTGCAAATTATCGAAGAAGGATTAAAGATTCATTTCCCAGAATTATCTTTAGCGCAAAGGTATCAACGTATTGTAAAAGTACTTGATGAAGTAGGTTTAGAAGAATCTATGTTGAACCGGTATCCGCATGAATTTTCAGGTGGGCAACGACAGCGAATTGCTATCGCCAGAGTGGTTATTTTAGAACCAAAACTTATTTTACTCGACGAGCCAACCAGTGCATTGGATGTTTCCGTGCAAAAACAGGTGCTTACATTACTACGCCAATTGCAGGAAAAACATCAATTAAGTTATTTATTTATCACGCATGATTTACGCGTGATAAGAGCAATGGCACATAAAGTTATTGTTATGCGAGAGGGCAGGATTGTTGAACAAGGTGATACTGAAACTTTATTTACTCAACCTGAAAACCCGTATACAAAAACACTATTGGAAGCCTCATTATTTAGAAATTAATAAGGCCTGAACTTAACAATGAAATTTTAATAATTAAGAACTACCAGACTGTCTCGCAACATCGACTATCAAGGTTAGCCATTGACCAGGTTGTAAATATTTTTTTGTTCGTACACTGCGGTTCCAGCGCTTAAGCTGACTGATACTCACTTTAAACTTGCTGGATATTCTTGCCAATGAATCACCCGTTCTTACTCTGTAACCGATACGCTTGGTAATATTTCGGCGTGGTGGAGCAGATATGCCTTCTATATCGAGTGAAGAGGTCACTGAACTACCTCGACGTGACCAGATAATCAAACGTTGTCCCGCTTGCAAACGATCTCTTGGTGCCATGCTATTCCATTTTGCAAGCTGTCGAACCCCGACACGATGATAACGGGCCAAATCCCAGAAGGTATCACCTTGTTGTACGATGTGTGAAACTTTACGGCCCTGGCGTGGAATGTTTTGTAATTTACTTTTTCGTTGACCAGCACTTAAGCGATATTCGCGTAGTGATCGGCTTGCGACAGGAATGGTTAAGCCACGGCCAACACGAATCATTTTTCCGCGTAAACGATTAACGCGTTTAATAGTACTGATGCTGGTGTGAAATTTTTGCGCTATGGTGCCAAGTGTTTCACCTTTACGTACTCGGTGTCGTACCCAACGAATACGTTTTTCAGCAGGAAGTTCGGCCAGTTTAGTTTTGAATTGTTCAACATGGCTAATTGGTAATAATAAATCGTATGGACCGTTAGGTGAGGTTGCCCAACGGTTATAACCAGAATTTAAGCGGTATAGATCGTCTAATGGCATGTCTGCCATTTCAGCAGCAAGGGCTAAATCTATCTGGCTATCGAGTTTCACATTTTCGAAAAACGGGGTATCGGGTATTTCTTTGAGTGTAATGCCATATTCTTCAGGTGTGTTGATGATCTTTTTTAAGGCTAATAACTTAGGTACATAGGCACGAGTTTCTTTTGGTAACCTGAGGGCAAAAAAGTTAGTTGATTTACCCCGGCGTTTGTTGTGGCGTATTTCTCGTTTAACGCGTGCATCACCAGTATTATAAGCCGCCAGGGCATGCATCCAGTCACCTTTAAAATTACGGTGCAAGTTTTTTAATAGTTTAATTGCCGCTTTTGTCGAAGCGTAAACATCGCGACGTCCGTCGTACCACCAGTTTTGTTTTAGACCATAACGTTTACCGGTTGCTGGAATGAATTGCCATATACCCGCTGCACGCCCATGAGAGTATGCAAAAGGTTGAAATGCACTTTCAACAATGGGTAATAAAGCGATTTCAGTCGGTATACCCGCGGCTTCCACAGTTTCGATAATATAATGTAAGTAGGGTGTAGCACGTTCAGCAACGCGTTGCATGTATTCAGGATGACGTTTAAACCAGTTAAGTTCCTGTTGAACACGCTTATGCTCTACATCTGGCAAATCAAAGCCGTTACGAATGCGTTCCCAGGTGTCGAGGGGGATTCGAGGAAACAGCTCTTCATCTTTAGCCTGTTGGTTTGCTAGTATAATTGAAGGTGAATCGGTTTCAGCCTGTAAATTGGCCTCAGTCTTAACCTGTTGATGTTGACAACCGCTAAGTGAAAAAAAGACAGTGCCAAGCAGTAAAAACCAAACAGCGTTTTTACCTAAATTGACAATTTCGGTGCTAAAAAGTACTTTTGTGAGCATATAAAAATTCTAGTTATTTTAATTAGATACGGTTTATTATGTACGTATAGTATGAATTAAGTGAGCGGTGGTCAACTAGTGACTAACCCCGTACAAACAGATTGCCAACTGCATCAAGATGAGTGAAATTAGATAACATAATGTTTCCTAAATTTGTACAAGGGCTCAAAAAGACGTTTCAGCAGCGTCAACTAGTCCGTGATGAAATTAAAGTGTGGCAACAATTTCAGTCATGGTATGCGACACCACTGGGTAATCGGTTAGCAAATGAGGAAAAACAACTACTTGAGCAAGTATTACCCGATTTATTTGGTTATTACCTGTTACAGTGTGGCTGCCCTGAAATTAAAACTGAAAACCAGGCTGGAAATTGGCTAAATAGCAGCCGTGTTTCTGTTCGATTTTGCCTAGATTACAATATAAATCAAGGGGTTAGCTGTCAATCAAACCTTGCACACTTGCCAGTAAAAGCGGATAGTCTGGATATTGTCATTTTACCGCATGTGCTTGATTACTCTGCTGAACCGCACCAGGTCTTACGTGAGGCCGAACGTGTGTTAATCGCAGAAGGGCATGTTGTTATCCTTGGCTTTAATCCCTGGAGCATCTGGAATGTGTTTCGCTGGTTTCTTTTTTGGACCAATCAGGCTCCCTGGAATGCGCAGTATCTTTCGGCGTATCGTGTAATGGACTGGCTCGCTCTGCTGGGTTTTGATGTGGTTAAACACAAAGGCTACTTTCACCAGTTGCCTATACAGAATGAAGGTATAACAAAAAAATTAGGGATATTTGAAAAAATAGCCCAGCGCTTTTTAGTAAAATTTGGTGCTGGCTATGTTCTGGTTGCTCGTAAGCGTGTGGAAACCTTAACACCGATTCGTCCCCGATGGCGTACTCGTCGTCAGGTAATTGCAGGTAGCCTTGAAACAATTAACAGGAATAAAGTGTGAGTAAAGTAGTAGAGGCGTATACCGATGGAGCATGCCGTGGCAATCCGGGTCCAGGTGGATGGGGTGTATTATTACGCTTTAATGGTAACGAAAAAAGGTTGTTTGGCGGAGAAGCGCAAACAACCAATAACCGCATGGAACTCATGGCGGTGATACAAGCGCTCGAAAGCCTCAATAAGCAATGCAAAGTCAAACTGACTAGTGACTCCCAGTATGTGCTAAAAGGCATAACTGAATGGATGGATAACTGGAAAAAGCGTGGCTGGAAAACTTCAGCAAAGAAACCGGTAAAAAATGTCGATCTCTGGCAGCGCTTGGATAAGTCGCGTGAAGAGCATGAGATTGAATGGGTCTGGGTAAAAGGGCATAGTGGTCATGCAGAAAACGAGATTGCCGATGAGTTGGCCAACCAGGGTATTGATCAACTTCCCGCATAAACACGGGTTTAAATAATGCATCTTTAGAAGAGAATATATAGATATGCGACAAATCGTACTCGATACTGAAACAACGGGGCTTGAACCACGTTTAGGTCACCGCATTATTGAAATTGGTTGTGTTGAAGTTATTGATCGTCGGGTAACGGGCAACCGCTATCATCAGTATATTAACCCTGAACGTGAAATTGATGAAGGTGCCGAGGAAGTTCATGGTATCAGCACGGCATTTCTTGCAGACAAACCGGTATTTGCTGATATCGTTGATGATTTTTTAAGCTTCATTAAAGGGGCTGAGCTCGTTATACATAACGCACCGTTTGATGTTGGTTTTATTGATCATGAATTAGACCTTCTTAACCAGCCGCATAACCATGTCGAGAATATAAGCACGGTTCTTGATACGTTGGTATTAGCCAGGAAAATGCATCCTGGGCAAAAAAATAACCTCGATGCTCTATGTAAGCGTTATGACATAGATAACTCACAACGTGATTTACATGGCGCTCTACTTGATGCCGAAATATTAGCTGATACTTATCTTGCTATGACAGGCGGACAAACCATGTTGTCGCTCGGCGGTCAGGGTGATCATAGTGATTCAAATTTCTCAGGAACATCGCACAACAGTCCGCGTGCTGTTTCCGTAGAAACAGAAAAACTACGTGTAATATATGCCAAGGAAGATGAACTCGAGCTGCACCATCAGCGTTTAGCCGGAATTAATGATGCCAGTAATGGAAATTGTGTCTGGTTAAAAGAAAAAGAACTATAAAAAAACAGCAAAGGATAATAAATCTTTTAAATCAATAAGTTATATTATATATAAAAATTAAAGTTCGATGCAGGGGTGTCGATAACTTAAATACATAAGGTTAATTGTTGTTCATTATGTATGACATAGTTAGGTAGTTTCCTCCCCTGCGCGAAGCGCATTTTTAAACCTCACAGTTTTGTGAGGTTTTTTTTATTCGTTAAAGTTTTAATTTTAACTGCCGTTAACTTAATCAGAATGTAATCAGTGACTTAATAGTTGTTCTTATAAGTGCTAGAGGCTATTCTTAGAAAAAAATAAATATGGCTAACAACATATCAAGGAATAAAGTATGGCAATTTCAGGCAATGTAAGTGATGGTGGCGATTCAGTATTAATTAATATCAGTGGTCGTTTTGACTTTAACGCGCATCATGATTTCCGGAATATTTATCGAAATGAAAAATCTAGTGCAACATACACAATTGACATGTCGGGTACTGAGTATATAGATAGTTCTGCTTTAGGTATGTTATTGCTATTACGTGAGCATGCAGGTAATGAAAGTGCTAAAATCACCATTAATGGTTGCAACGATGACATAAAGAAAATATTTGCTATTTCTAATTTTGAGAAACTGTTTACGATTACATAAATGTATGTAAGTTAATTTCTTTATGGTGATTTTTAAAAGGCTTTGTCGTTGAATCGATAAAGCCTTTTTTTTATTTTTAGAATATTTTTACAGATATAGTGACCTGGGTTACCTTTTAAATAATTTAAGCTTTACATGTATTTTTGTATCAAGTAAAAATCATCTTAATTTCATATTAAGTGTGAATGGATTAACCGTAGTGAATGAAAAAGTAGACAGCGTATTTGAAAAAATTAACCTGCTTAATGAAGTAGGTATCGCACTGTCTGCGGAAAAAGATTTTTCCAGTCTGCTCGAGCAAATTCTAATTGGTGCAAAACAAATTACTAATGCGGATGGCGGAACGATATACTTGCTTAATAATGAGCAAAATCTTGAAATGGTCGTTGTTCAGACCGATTCTTTAAATATCCACCTGGGTGGCAACACCGATAAACCGATTAAATTTAAACCCATAGAACTTTATAATAAAGATGGCTCACCCAATTTAAATATGGTGGTGACCCGTTCAGTCATAGAAGATAGACCTATCATTATTGATGATGCATATAATGCAAACGAGTATGATTTTTCCGGAACATATGAGTTCGATAAAAGTACAGGTTACCATTCTCAGTCATTTTTAGCGGTTCCTATGAAGAACCATGAAAATGATGTTATTGGTGTTTTGCAGTTAATTAATTCTAAAGATCCTGAATCAAATAAAACAATTCCTTTTACCAACGAAGATCAAAAGCTGGTTGAGTCTCTGGCCAGTCAGGCAGCCGTTGCTATCACAAACAAACAGCTTATCGATAGTCTTAACGAGCTGTTTAATTCGCTGGTTCAGTTAATAGCGACCGCGATTGATGAAAAATCACCATACACCAGCGGACACTGCAAACGTTTGCCTATAATAACCATGTTAATTGCAGATGCAGCGCATAAAGCTGACGAAGGCGAATTAAAAAATTTCATAATGAGTCATGCTGATCGCTATGAACTTGAAGTCGCAGCCTGGTTACATGACTGTGGAAAATTAACCACACCAGAAATGGTAATGGATAAGTCAACAAAACTTGAACGTGTTGTTGACCGTATTGAGTTAATCGATCTGCGGCTGGATATTATAAAACGTGATATTGAAATTGAAAAATTATCAAACATCGCCAAAGGAGTTGCAGCTGTTCAGGCAACCAAAGAATATGAAACTAAGTTAAACGAAATTAATGATATTCGTGAATTTATTCGTCGACATAATAAGGGCGGTGAATTTATGCATGAAGATGATATCAATAGAATTAAACAATGCGCCAATTTAACCTGGACGGATAGCCAGGGTGTTACACAGCCTTTATTAAGTGAAGATGAAGTTAAAAACTTATGCATCGTTAAGGGAACATTAACTCAGGAAGAACGTGATATAATCAACAACCATATTGTTGCAACAATCAAAATGCTGGATACTCTACCGTTCCCTAAACATCTGAAAAACGTACCAGAATATGCAGGCGGTCATCATGAGCGGGTTGACGGAAAAGGTTTTCCAAAGGGGCTGGTGAAAGAACAAATGTCTGTGCAGGCAAGAATTATGGCAATCGCGGATATTTTTGAGGCATTGACTGCGCGTGATCGCCCCTATAAAGATCCTATGAAGTTATCCCAGGCTGTTTCAATTCTGAAAAAAATGAGTGAAACAGGGCATATTGATCCTGATTTATTTCAGGTATTTATGCAGTACTCGGTTCATATCGATTATGCAAAATCTCACTTATTGCCTGAGCAAAACGATTTGTAAATTCATTTCATCTAAGCATTGCACGTATAGAACTGCTGCGCGTGTCCTCAGTATTACCCTAACGAATTCGAGCCGCTCATAAAAATACCTTTTTTCTACGGATTGCCGCGTTATCGCTCGCAATGACAAACTAATATTAATGTATTTTTTGTTGTGGATGGTTACAATAGCGCCCTGATTATGAAGTTGTTTTAATTTGGAGATGTTATGTCCATTCGGACCCGTTTTGCCCCCAGCCCAACTGGTTATTTGCACATTGGTGGTGCCCGAACCGCCTTATTTGCCTGGCTGTATGCCCGTAAACACGGCGGGAAATTTGTCTTGCGTATCGAAGACACCGATCTTGAACGCTCTACTGAAGCGTCTGTGAATGCCATTCTTGAAGGTATGAACTGGTTAGGACTCGATTATGACGAAGGTCCTTTTTATCAAACACATCGCTTTGAGCGATACGAAGAAGTTATTCAGAAACTATTGGATGAAGGCAAAGCTTACCGCTGTAATTGTTCAAAAGATCGTATTGAAAAATTACGCGAACAACAAATGGCAGCAAAAGAGAAGCCTCGCTATGATGGGCATTGCCGTGAATTAAATCTTTCTGCAGATGAGCCGCATGTGATTCGTTTTGCAAACCCACAGCAGGGCAATGTAGTTTTTGATGATATGGTGAGAGGAACCATCTCAGTAAACAACCAGGAACTTGATGATTTAATAATTAAGCGTACCGATGGTTCACCTACCTATAATCTTTCAGTCGTGGTTGATGATCTTGATATGAAAATTAGCCATGTCATTCGCGGTGATGATCACATCAACAATACACCTCGTCAGATCAATATTCTTAAGGCGATGGGCTTTGAAGCACCGACCTATGCTCACGTACCGATGATCCTGGGTGAAGATGGTACACGTTTATCTAAACGTCATGGAGCTACCAGTGTTATTGAATACAGGGATATGGGTTACCTGCCAGAAGCTTTAATTAATTACTTAGTACGTCTTGGCTGGTCTTCCGGTGATCAGGAATTGTTTAGCCTGGATGAAATGATCTCATTATTTGATGTTATTGATGTTAATAAAGCACCATCAAGCTTTAATAATGAAAAACTACAATGGATAAACCAGCAATACATAAAAGAAGATGATGCCACACGAGTAGCGCAATTACTTAGTGTGCATCTTGGAAATCTTGATATTGATCCCGCCGAAGGCCCGTCATTAGAAGATGTCGTAGTGGCACAGCGGGAACGCGCAAAAACATTAATTGAGCTCGCAGAAGTATCACAATTCTTTTATCGGGATTTTGAAGAGTTTGACGAGAAAATGGCGAAAAAACAATTAAGACCGGTTGCAACAGAGGTGTTAAAAGCTGCACAGACAGCGCTGAATGAGCTGGAGAATTGGGAAATAGAACCAATACATGATGCGATTCATGGTGTCGCTGAACAGCTCGGTGTAAAAATGGGTAAAGTAGGGATGCCATTACGTGTCGCTGTCACTGGCGGTGCACCTTCACCCAGTCTGGATTTAACGGTTTACCTGGTTGGACAAGAGGCGTGTAACCGACGCATTAATAAAGCATTAGAATACATCGCGAACAGAACAGAAGCATAAAATTAGCCACTAAGCTCACAACGAAATCTAAGAAAAAGATTTTCAAAACCACTGGGACACGGGGAACACAGGGAAAACATTTAATAATGATATCAATTAAATTATCATTCCTCTGTGCACCCCGTGTTCCCTGTGGTTAAATCTTTGTTTCATTGTGTTCTTCGTGACTAGATTACTATTAAGGTTTAATGAATGAGTGATACAAACGAAACAACGAAACCCCGTCATTTTATTCAGCAATACATTGATGCTGATATTGCGGCGGGCAAAAATGAAGGAAAAGTGGTGACGCGTTTTCCACCAGAACCAAACGGTTACCTGCATATCGGACATGCAAAATCCATTTGTTTGAATTTTGGTATTGCTGAAGAATTTAATGGCAGCTGTAATTTACGTTTTGATGACACCAATCCGAGCAAAGAAAAAGAAGAATTTGTTGCAGCAATTGAGCAAGATGTGCAATGGCTTGAATTCGATTGGCAGGATCGCCTTTATTATGCCTCAGATTATTTTGAACAGTTACATGACTTTGCCGTAGAACTGATCAACGCCGGTAAAGCCTATGTTTGTGATTTAAACGCAGAACAGGTGCGTGCATACCGTGGCACTTTACAAGAGCCGGGTAAAAACAGTCCGCATCGCGATCGTAGTGTAGAAGAAAACCTGGAACTCTTTGCCAAAATGCGTTCGGGTGATTTTGCTGATGGTGAACGCGTATTACGTGCAAAGATTGATATGGCATCACCAAATATGAATATGCGTGATCCTACTTTATACCGGATCAGACATGGCGTGATTCATCATCAAACCGGCGAAGAGTGGTGTATCTATCCGATGTATGATTACACTCATCCTATTTCAGATGCGATTGAAGGTATAACTCACTCGTTATGTACCCTGGAGTTTGAAGATCATCGTCCGTTATACGATTGGGTTTTGGATAATATCAGTATCGGCTGTCATCCGCAGCAAATAGAATTTTCACGTTTGAATTTACAATACACGATTGTCAGCAAACGTAAGCTGACCCAGCTGGTAGAAGACAACCATGTCTCAGGCTGGGATGATCCACGTATGCCGACGCTTGCGGGTTTACGTCGTCGTGGCTTCACACCAGCATCGATCCGAGATTTCTGTGATCGCATTGGTGTTACCAAGTCTGATAATTCAATCGAAATGGGCGTGTTAGAAAATTGTATTCGTGAAGATCTTAACGAGATTGCCCCACGAAGAATGGCCGTTTTAAACCCGGTAAAAGTCGTTATTGAAAATTACCCAGAAGATAAAGTAGAACAACTGGATGCTCCAAATCACCCTCAGAAAGAAGAGTTGGGAACACGCCAGATTCCATTTAGCCGCGAGGTATTTATCGATCGTGATGATTTTCGCGAAGAAGCTAATAAAAAATACAAACGTCTGGTGCTGGGTAAAGAAGTACGCCTGCGAAATGCATATGTCATCAAAGCAGAAGACGTAATCAAAGATGATAGTGGAGAGATTATCGAAATTCGTTGTTCTTATGATACTGAGACACTGAACAAGAACCCAGCTGATGGGCGAAAAGTGAAGGGGGTTATTCACTGGGTATCCGCAGCACATGCTGTAGAAGCCGAAGTCAGACTGTATGACCGTTTATTTAACCAACCTAATCCTGAATCAGCCGCGAAAGAAGGCAAGGAATTTACCGATTACATTAATGAAAATTCACTAGAAACATTGTCAAAATGTTACCTGGAAACGAATCTGCAGGATGTCGATGCCGGCGAGCGTTTTCAGTTCGAACGGGAAGGCTATTTCTGCCGCGACACCGATAATTCGGCTAATGGCAAGCCCGTTTTTAACCGTACAGTGACATTGCGCGATACTTGGGCAAAAATTGAAGCAGCCGGATAAAAACTGTGCAGAGAAGTTAAAAAAGCACTGATTTTTAATAAAATTATTGACATAACAGGCCTGCTAACGTAAATTGCGCGCTCTCTTACAGGGGCTATAGCTCAGCTGGGAGAGCGCTACACTGGCAGTGTAGAGGTCGGCGGTTCGATCCCGCCTAGCTCCACCAAATACTGGGAAATGTTGTTATGAATGTATCCTGTATGAAGAATAGAACAGATGCATAAAGCAGGAAAGTATGCAGTCATAGCAGGGATTTTGCTGATTGTTATTGGTATGGTGATTGGATTTACTCTTTTGATAAAAGAGGGCGAAAACGCAATCATATGGCTTGGCACCATCATACCGGTGGGATTTGTAATACTGTTAACCGGCACGGTTACATCATTACTTTCTCAGAGTGACGACGACTAACGAGTTTTAGTCCCCATCGTCTAGAGGCCTAGGACACCGCCCTTTCACGGCGGTAACAGGGGTTCGACTCCCCTTGGGGACGCCATACAAATAAACCTCGACATTTCTGTCGGGGTTTTTTTATTTCTAGACTAAGTAAATTCCCCTATAAAATCACATATATTTCAAAGGCATATGCTTAAGTTTTACTGCTGTCTGCCGACAATATAGCTACTTTACTATTAAAAGCATGACTCATTCACTAAAGGCGTAAAAGTCATATTTACCAGGTATTTATATACCGTAGCGGAATTCCAGATGAAAACAATAAGGCTGACACTATTATCTATTATCTTCTCACTGGGAGCTGTACCCACTGCTATTACTTATGCTGCGGAAACTTCCTCTGCAGAGCCTCTGAAAATAGGTATTTTTCCAAGACGAAATCCAACTGAAACCTTTCAATTATTCAAACCAATGGCAGATTATTTATCTGAGCAATTAAACAGGAAAGTAAAAATTATAACAGCAAGTAATTTTTCAAGTTTTTGGGGAAGCGTTGAGCAAAAGGAATTTGATATTGTTCACTATAACCAGATGCAGTATATCGAATCGCACAAATACCAGTCCTATGAGGCGATTTTGAAAAATGAAGAGTTTGGTAAAACCACAATTGCAGGTGCGATTTATGTAAGGAAAGACAGTGGTATTAATTCTTTAAAAGATCTGGAAGGAAGAACTATTAATTTTGGGGGTGGCTTAAAAGCGATGATGGCATATGTTGTTCCTACTGCACTACTTAGAAGGGCTGGATTAAGGGAAGGGGATTATGATGAGTTATTTTCAAAAAACCCACCCAATACAATTTTATCAGTTTACTATAAACAGGCTGATGCTGCTGGCACAGGCGACATCATTATGAAAGTTTCTAAAATAATTGAAAATATTGAACCGTCTGAACTAAAAATGATAGCTGAAAGTGAACAACTGCCACATGTTTTATGGGCAGTAAAAGGTTCGATGCCTGCTGAACTGAAAAAGCAAATTACAAACAAGATGCTTGAGCTAAATAATACGGCTGAAGGTAAAGCCATTTTAGGAAAAGCAAAATTGACAGGCCTGCATAAAACAACGGATAAAGAATACGATATACATCGAAAATACGTCAAAGAAGTATTTGGTGAAATCTAGTATTTTTTTATTAACTGCCCTTATTATTTTATAAATATGCCAAGAATGAATTCAAACAAGCAGCGCCTTGGAACAACTTTTATATTAGTTATCGTTGCAGTGCTTTCAATAACCATGGGTGCAACCACTTATATTCGTTACCAGGTCCAGCATAAACAAGCTGTAGAAGATATAACCGAGAAGGGAAGATCTTTTTCAACATTTATCAGTCTTATTATTTCAGATGCAATATTGTCCTCTGATTTTTTATTGATGAATCAGTATATGAAAGAACTAGCAAATGTGCAGGACGTTGTATTTGGTACAATCGCGATAGGTGATGAAATCAATTTAACATCATATCTTAATAATAAAAATGAATATGTGAAAAAATACAAATCCAAAAGTTTTTCTGAAACAATAAAAAACATAAAAAATGACAACGATATCGTAACCCTCGAATACCCGGTAGTATCGAATGAAAATAATGCTAGAGTTATCGTTGGCATTAGTACTAAACGGGCGGCTGAGATTTCAAATGAATACCTGGTAAGACAATTGATTGAGTCCATTATAATTATGGTCATTTTAAGTCTGGCCATTTATTTTGTTTTTCGTAATAAAACGCTAAAACCTATTCGAGAGCTTGTGACTAGCTTTAAAAAAGTCGAGCATGGTACGTTAGATAGCAAGGCACCTGTTGCCTCCAGCAAAGAACTTGCTGAACTCGGTGACTCATTCAATCAAATGACAAAGGCTTTGTTGTCCAGTCAACAAGAAAAAGTACAGGCACTTGCTGAAATTATTAGTGCAAATGAGCAACTTGAGGCGGCAACGAAAGCTAAGAGTGCATTCCTTGCTAATATGAGTCACGAAATTCGTACACCCTTAACTGCAATTGTTGGGTTTGGCCAAGCCCTGCTGGATGAACAAAGTGAATCTATCGACAGAGATGATGCCATATATTCAATTATAAGAAATGGTAAGCATCTTCAACATATTATTAATGATATTCTTGACCTGTCTAAAATTGAGGCAGAGAAACTTGAAATAGAAGAGCTTCCAGTTTCCTTGTTTGAATTGTTGCATGATGTTTCATTATTAATTGAGATACAAGGGCGTGAGAAAGGTCTATCTACGTATATCAATCATCGTTATCCCTTACCTAAAACTATTTACAGTGATCCGGTACGTATAAAACAGATATTAATTAATCTTTGTAATAACGCGATTAAATTTACAGAGAGTGGCAGTGTGTCTGTTGATGTGGCATATGACAAGTTTAACAATAAAATCAAGTTTGATGTAATTGATACAGGAATAGGTCTTGATCAAGAACAGCAGCAGAAAATTTTTGAGGCTTTTTCTCAGGCGGATTCTTCGACAACACGTAAATATGGTGGTACAGGCCTTGGTTTGTCTCTATCAAAACAACTGGCAAACATGCTAGGCGGAGATATAACCGTTGAAAGTAAACCGGGAGAGGGCAGTAAGTTTTCTATCTCAATATCTGCTGGAGAGAAGGAATTGGAATTTGTGCATCGCCAGACCGCAGTCCACTCTGTTCCGCCATCAAAAGACACTGTATCAGATGTACTACTTGATGGTCATGTTCTCCTTGCAGAGGATGTGCCTGATAACCAGGTATTAATATCACTCTACATTAAACGGATGGGGTTATCAGTAACAGTGGTGAATAATGGTAAAGAAGCCATTGAAGCGGTTAATGAAAACGATTTTGATCTTGTCTTTATGGATATGCAAATGCCGATTATGGGTGGTGTCGAGGCAGTCGAGATATTACGTAGTCAAAACTTTAATAAACCAATTATTGCATTAACGGCGAATGCAATGAAAGATGATAAGGACAAATGTCTTATAGCTGGTTGTCAAGATTTTCTAACAAAACCTATCGACACTACTAACTTTAAAAATTTACTCAGACATTATTTAAAAACTAAAGATACTCGTTTAGATGAAGCAAAACTTGTCTTACCTAATATTGATGTAAGAGATGAGGAAATGTTTAACCTGACTAAAATTTTTGTATCTCGTTTACCAGATATTATAAAAAACATAAACGAAACATTTGATAACAGGGAGCTTCTCAAACTTAAAGAACTTATCCATGATCTTAAAGGCACGGCTGGCAGTTTTGGCTATCCAAAATTATCATCTATATGCCAGGATATACAGGTAGAAATTTTTAACACCTGTAAAAATTCTAACTCATGTGAATTAACTGACAGCGAAAATGGTGAGATAGTCGACTCAATATCAGATCTAATTGATGAGCTTAATGCCACGATAAAGCTTGTGTTAAGAAGCTGGGATGAGAGATATTCAAATGCTTCCTGAGCACTATTATGGCCAGGATTAAATGTCGGTTGTTTGATTAATTTTGCCTTGTAAAGAGCGTTCGCTTATTCAAATAAAAGCATGTAAGACATAATAAAATAATGTGATATATTGCTGCTAGAGCCATAAGTTTGAGTAAATTGGTTATTTTATAAGCAAAAGTATACACAAAACGTAATATTTACTATAAATAATGAATATAGTTATCAATTTTCAATAATAATAGAATTAATGTAAGATTATCTCCTGTAAGATGTTACTTACATGCAAAATGCAGTGTAAATGGATAGACAGAGTTAATATTCAGAGGATAGATAATGCTTGTACTAGAAAGGAAATCTGGCGAATCAATCGTGATTCAAAATGGTGAAGACATCATTGAAATTAAGGTTGATAAGTATAATAAAGGTGCGGTTAAGCTGGTTTTTGATGCGCCAATGAATTATGTAATTTTGCGTAAAGAACTAACTACAAATAAAAAACCAAACTAAGCGTTATTTTAATATATTGGCTCAATAGGGCTTTATCTTAGTTTTATTATTGCCTTCCATCTTAGTGTATTGAGCTAAAAAGAATTAATGTTGTTTTCAATGCAATCTAAAAATTCCTTTCTGACTTTTCTGTTATTTTTTATCTCCTTGCCTGTCTCGGCAATCGTTAATATGGATGGTCTTCATTTTGATAAACGAGAAGATACTTTTACCGCAGATCTTGATTTAACAGTCAAGGGATCATCTGGCAACTCAAACTTATCACGGATTTCATTAAACGGACAATTTAGCTGGTTAAGCGATAAGTCGATTCACCTGGCCATAATGGGTTACCAATATGGTGAGAATAATGATGTAGCGAGTGTCAATAAGTCTTTTGCCCACTACCGTTATATTCATCAATTAACAGATACAACGGATCTAGAGCTATTTGCACAATTAGAATCTAATGAGTTTACCCGCTTGTCATACCGTGGATTGATCGGCACCGGGGTACGTTTTTCTGTTTCTAACTCAGAGAGTCATCGCGCTTTTTTAGGCATGGGTGGTTTTTATTCAAAAGAAAAAACGGAATTCACTATCGGTTTAACAGATCATGGTACTGAAGAATTTTCCCGGGCTAACTTCTATTTTTTATCTAAGTATAATTTAACATCGACGGCTAGTTTTTCTAATGCTTTATACTATCAGCCGCGTTTAAGTGAGTTATCAGATTATCGTGCATTGCTTGAGAGTAAATTGGATATAAAAATTAATAAATCACTCAGTTTTAGATTAAAGCTGGATATTGAATACGATAGTGAACCTTCGTTAACAATAAAAAGTACTGATGTTAGCTATATGACCGGGTTGCTATACCACTTCTAAGTCATTACAGAGAACCTATTTTCTCGATGACCTTATATTATTTGTGACATTGATTTGCATTATAGAAGAGTTTTTTTCAGGATATTCACGTTATACTAGCGTTATACTACCCTTGTTTAGCCGGAATCTGATTTATTAATGACGGAAGCACAAAAAAAAATATTAATAGTTGATGATGACGAAAACATGTTGAGTATGTTGCATGATTTTCTGTTAGATAAAGGCTATGAAGTTATGCAGAGTGTTGACGGGGTTGAAGCCCAGTCATTATTTGATGAATTTATGCCCGATATTGTATTAACCGATATCGTTATGCCAGGAGTTGACGGCATAGAGTTGTTACTAAACCTGAGAAAAATAAATCCTGAGCTTTCTGTTATCGCGATGTCAGGCGGTAATACGGGGCATGCAGATACCTATTTAAAAATGGCAGATAATTTAGGTGCGAATATTATTTTAAATAAACCTTTTAAATTATCTGAGCTTCTTGAACATATACAAAAACTCGATGTTGATGCGTAATTAACTTCAGTTCAGTTGTTTATACGGATGATAGATAATTGAAAAAAAATAGATATTCTACTCATTCTAAAAGTAAAACAACTAAACCATCAGGTCTGCCAAAGACAGAATTCGATGCGATTCTAAATTCTATTCCTGATGTCATTGTCCGCTTTAACCTGTTAGGCAAAATAGTTTGGTGGAATAAAAACCTTGACGATGTCGTTGATTCACAAGGTAATGATTTACTTAATTCAGATTTTTCAGATTTATTCACTCCATGTAACGACGAGTCCATTCAACAAATAATAGAACAAACTGTGGTGCGTGGACAGGCAGAAATAGACGCTTATATTTCTACATCATCCGGTAACAAGCGATACAATCTAAAAATCAGTTTAATCGAAGAGGCTCGTGAAAAAGAGATACTTGCTGTAGGTCGTGATATTGATGAGCGGGCACTTATGTCTGACGCGCTTAAAAAAAGCCAGTCTAAACTTCAAAAACTGATTGATGCTCTTCCATTTCTAATTTTTCTATCCTCGCCAGAAGATGAATTTATTCATGCAAATAAAAAGTTTTGCCAGTTTGTTAAGTTACCGTTAAATAAAATTATCGGCTATACAAGTTCTGATGTATTTGACCAGCAACTACATGACTCCTTTATCAAAGGAAACGATAAAGTTTTATCTAAAACGGATACTATTAATTATGAATGTGTAATAGAAATAAACAGGGCAAATGTAAACTTGTCTGTTGATAAATTTCCATTATTTGATGAAGCAGGAAATGTCTATGCAATATGTGGTGTGGTTGAAGATGTTACCAGCCAGTATCAATTACAACGACAATTACAACAAACACAGAAGATGGAAGCTATAGGGCAATTGACCGGGGGCATTGCGCATGATTTTAATAATGTGCTGGCTTCTATAATGGGTTATACCGGTTTAGCAAACAGAAGAGCAAAAAAATCTAATGATGATTTAATTGAAGGTTATTTATCGCAAATTCATCGTGCTGGAGAACGAGCAAGGGATCTTGTACAACAGTTATTAGCATTTAGTCGTGGTGACGTAGGTGGGCTACAGATATTAGAGCCTGAGCCACTGGCAAATGAAGCGATCAAAATGTTGATATCTCTGATACCTAGTAGTATTAGTTTAAATCTCAAAATTCGCAGTAACAACCTTAAACATTACATTGAAGTTGATCCGGTTCAGTTTAATCAAAGCATAATGAACCTTGTGATTAATGCCAAAGATGCAATTGTAGCTGATACAGGCGAAATTAATGTATCTATAGAATATCTTCCAAAGGTAAAGGGTATCTGTGATTCATGCCATAGCACATTTTCAGGAAAATTTATCAGGTTGTCAGTTAGTGATAATGGAATAGGTATACATAATGATATTTTAAGCAGGATTTTTGATCCCTTCTTTACCACCAAGGAAGTAGGTAAAGGTTCTGGTATGGGTTTATCAATGTTGCATGGTATTGTTCATGGCAGTGGGGGGCATATCGTTGTTAAATCAAATAATCCTCATGCGAAAAAAGGCACTACCATACAAGTCTATTATCCTGAAGTGAAATCAAACTCTGTAGAAGAAAATAAACTTGAATATACTCCTGAAATTATTAAAAATAAGAATATTGGTAAAACTATACTGGTCATTGATGATGAACCATTAATAACACAATACTTAACAGATCTCTTAAGTAGCGAAGGTTATAAGGTTATTTCATTTAATGAATCTATCCAGGGTTTAGATTATTTTAAAGCACATAATAATCATATTGATATGATTATCACGGATCAAACCATGCCTGAATTAACAGGTTTAGAGTTAGCTAAAAATATCCAAACATCGGGTTATAAAATCCCGATAATTTTATGTACGGGCTACAGTGATTTTGCTGATGACATTATGGAGTCAGATCATGGAATTGATGTTTTTTTTGATAAACCATTTGATGATTCACAACTGCTACTATCAATCACAAAACTCATTTCTGCTTATAAATAACTTATAAATAATATGCATTAATGGTTTCTCCTCTTAATATAATGAGAACTATTGACAATAATGCTGAATTTACATTAAATGACTCGTCGGTCAGTTATTTGGTGAAGAAGTTGTGCATGTTTCTGCAAACAGTTTAAGCGATTCAGTAAGATGGCGTCGTAGAAAGGACAATAGGCCCGCTGAGATTCTCTCTTCAGCTTTGAAAGTATTCTCATTGAAAGGCTATGCCGCAACAAAGCTTGAAATAGTTGCGAAACAGGCTGGAGTTTCTAAAGCAACTCTTTATTTATATTTTGAGAGTAAAGAGGCCTTATTTAAAGCCGTTGTTACCGAATTTGTCCTGCCACAAATTAAAAGAGCGGAAGACCAGGCTCAAAATTACACCGGTTCGATAAAAATACTCATGCATGAGTTATTGGAACACTGGAGAATTAATGTTCTGGAAACAGACGTATCTGGGATTCCAAAAATAATGATTGCTGAAGCCTCCAATTTTCCTGAACTTGCAACATTTTACCTCGACAATGTCATTAAGCGTGCACGTGAATTTGTTACGCATTTAATAAATCTTGGTATAGAGAAAGGTGAGTTTAGAGAATGTAATGCAAGCTATGCTGCTCGTTCTTTTATAAGCACAATCATTTTTACGGCTATATGGGAAAAATCACTTGCTGCTTATGATGAAGCTTATGATACACAAGCGTTTCTAAACTCACATTTAGATATTTTTATACGTGGTATATCAAAGGATATACAGGAATGAATGTGAAAAATTATATCATTTTTGTTTGCATGATTATAACCATGCCTGTCATAGCACAAGATAAATCAGAATTAACAATATACCAGGTTATGCAACGTGTACTTGATCGCTATCCATCATTAAAAATCTCTGAAATGGAAGTTGCACAATCACTAGAACAACGTAAACAAGTTGAAAGTCAACTAGGGTGGATATTAAATAGTTCAGCGGGCATCAATCATGATTTAACAGGTTTTGGTACACCTTCGGATAGCTTAGATATTAACGGTGAAATTACTCGGCAATTAAAGTCCGGTTCAAGCTTAAGTTTAAGTGGTGGTTACCGCTATGAGGATAACTCATTATCATTTAGCCCGTCGTTACCTAACCCTGCTCATACAACAAGACTTGATTTAAGTTACCGTATACCACTATTGCAAGGTGAGAATAACCCGCTGTATTCACAGGGACTTATTGAGGCGGAACTAAGTCATGATTTGGCAAAAGCCAATCAACTGTTAACACATATTACATTAGCAGAGAAAGTCAAAGACCTATATTACGCAACTGCATTGACACAAGCACGTTTAGATAATGCAAAAGAATCTGTGCAGCGTGCGCAAAAATTTAAAGCTTACATTAATAAAAACATTAAGATTGGTTTAGCCGAAGAAAAAGATCGTTTACAGGCTAATGCTCAATTAAATTCTAAATTATCAGATCTGAGTTCAATTAAATTAACCTGGGAAAAACAAAAATCGTCATTGAATCGGTTAATGCTCGAGGACTGGGATGCAGATATACAGCCTAAACTATTAAACTTTAAAAGTTTTGACCAGAATTTAAATACAATTATTGCTATTACTAAAAATTATCACCCTGCAATAAAAATTGCAGATGCAAACTTATCATTGGCTGAAAGTCAAATTAACACTGCAAGAGACACAATGAAGGATAATCTTGATTTTGTTGTGTCTGTTGGTACCAGGACATCAGACGGTAACAATGCCTCAGGTAACTCAATCAGTGAAAAAGATTGGGCAGGCGCTGTTCGCTTTGAGTATCGTCATTTATTTGATGATCAGGGGGTTAATGCGAAACTTAAACAAGCACAATTACAAAAAAATATTGCATTAAATGAAGTGCAGAAAATTTCTGATGATATTAATTATACAGTGTCTGGTTTAATCTCAGAAATTCAAGCCGCTAAAG
Organism: uncultured Ectothiorhodospiraceae bacterium; assembly: GCA_947258695.1. GTDB lineage: Bacteria > Pseudomonadota > Gammaproteobacteria > UBA6429 > Thiohalophilaceae > JAGLTQ01. Next base: position 65,430 of record CAMYJG010000001.1, read on the forward strand.
TCGCTGTCGCTTCAGCACTTGATAAGTTAAATAGTGAATCTTTAAAATTAAAAGAAGCTGTGCAACGATATAGAAATGGTCGAGCTGATACAGATCAGGTTATCCAATTTCAAAATGACTATTCATTTTCAGTATTGGCTTATCAAAGCCAACGCATAGGTTTAAATCAGCGCATTATTGCATTAGATATATTTACCGGGCGATTTTGGTCCAGGTTATCTCTACCCCCGGCTGAAATGGGCGAAATGGAAGCAAAACAATGAAGGCATTATTCCGTTATTTTGTAGAGCGGGCCTTAATGGTCAATCTTATTTCAATCTTTCTGATGGCAGTGGGTATTTATGCGATATTTGATATTAACCGTGAAGCTTTTCCAAATGTAAACCTTGATAAAGTACGAATTGATATTCCATATCCTGGTGCATCACCGTCTGAGATTGAACGCCTGGTTATTACGCCAATTGAGCAGGAATTAAAAGCATTATCGGGTATTGATGCTATGAACTCTATCGCTTTTAGTGGTTCAGGCATCATTAATCTTGATATTGATCCTGATGCAAGTAATCGCGATCAAATTGTTAATGATGTGCAAATGGCTGTCGATCAGGCTGTGTTACCTGATGATTTACCAAACGAACCTTATGTTTTGGAAATTGATGGTTCTGTGTTTCCTGTTATTCAAATGGCTGTTTCTGCAAACGTATCTGATCTTGAGTTGAAGCGTTTAGGTGATCAAATTGAAGATGACTTGTTATCGATTGATGGTATTGCCCGGGTACAAATACAGGGTGATCGTAAAGCAGAAATAAGAATAACAGTTAATCCTGACAAATTATCATTGCACCGTATTTCTATAGGTGAAATCTCAGCTCTATTAAAAGCATGGAATATCAATTCACCTGGAGGGCAAATCGATACCAATCAAGGTCAAAAGATGGTGCGAATTGTTGGCCAATTTCAGAATGTTAAAGATGTAGGAGAACTTGTATTACGCTCAAATGATCGTGGCGATAATATTAAGATTTCAGATATAGCAACCATTGAAGAATCACTGGTTATTCCAACTGTTTACCTTGATGCAGGAGGCGAACCTGCATTAAATATTATTATATTAAAAAAATCTGATGCAGATATTATTAATGTTGTTGATAAAGTTAAAACATATATTGAAACGATACCTGACCTGTATGGTTCAAACATTACCATATCAACCTCGCAGGATTTTTCACGCTTTGCTCGCCTGCGTTTAGGAGTATTAACCAATAATGGCATAGTAGGTTTAATCCTGGTCTTTATATCCTTGATTGTGTTTTTGCGTTTTTCTGTCGCTATGACGACAACCTGGAGTTTACCGATTGTATTTCTGACAGGTTTATTTTTACTACACATGTCGGGTATTACATTAAACCTGATATCGATGCTTGGGTTTATTATGGTATTAGGTATGTTAGTTGATGATGCTATTATCGTCGGTGAAAACATTGCTTATCACATGGAGCAGGGCGACTCGCCAAATGATGCCGCTGTAAAGGGTGCACATGAGTTATTCGGACCTGTATCAACCACCATTTTAACTACTGTGGCTGCATTTTTACCCTTGATGTTTATGTCAGGGATGATAGGTAAATTTATTATCGCAATACCTGTAGTGGTTATATCATTACTATTTTTCTCATGGCTTGAAGCTTTTTTAATTTTACCGAGTCATGTAAGTCATATTACCAATCCTAAAAATAAAGCAAAAGAAAAACAATGGCTGGTTAATTTTGAACACGCTTATGCAAAATTTTTAAGCTGGGTTTTGCATCATCGATGGATAGTCGTTTTTCTCTCGTTACTGGTTTTAATTGGAAGCGTGGTACTTGCAAAACAATCAATGAAGTTTCAATTATTTCCTGCTGTTGCAGTTGATCAATACATTGTCAGGGTTACTGCTGATCCAGGAACAAGTTTAGATTCGATGCGTTTAAATCTAAAAAAAGTTGAACAAAAAATTCGTGGCCAGATAAAACCTGAATATTTGGAAAGTACTATTATTTCTAGTGGTCAAATACAACGCGATACCGGTGATCCATTGACTCAGCGTGGTAGTCGATTTGGTCAAATCAGAGTTTTATATTCTCCTGCGGTTTTACGGCCTGAACATAATGCCATTGATGATTTACGTTACTTTGAGAAATCATTACCAGCAGATTTCCCTGAACTAGAAATCGCATTTGAATTAGTCAAACCCGGTCCACCTACAGGTCGTGCCCTGGAAGTTGAAGTATCAAGTAATAATGGTCTAACAAATGAAAAAGTGGCTAGCAATCTTATTGCATTTTTACAGAACTCCAAAGGTGTCACTACAATAGAAAGTGGTTTGCAACCCGGTGATAAAGAGATCCATGTAGTCCTGGATAAAAACCTGGCAGCTTATGCAGGGGTTGATCTTGCCACTGCCGCAACACATATTCGTGCCGCTGTTGATGGCCTGCGTGTTTCTACAACACGCTACGGAACGGAAGAAGTGGATGTGACTATTCGTTATCCAGAAAATATTGAAGATATCGAGGCGTTACAAAAATTAATTGTACCAAATAATCGAGGTGGATTAATTCCCTTAAGTACCGTAGCCAAGTTTGACGAAAAAATTGGTTACACCACCATTCGTCATAAGGATGGTGTACGAGTTCTCCGGGTCTTTGCCAATATTGATGAAACTCAAACAAGTAGTTTTAAACTAAATAAACATGTCGCCGACAACCAGGATGTCTGGCTAGCAGAATTTAAAAACAAGGTGAAAGTTAATTTTGGTGGTGAAGCTGAAAAAAATGATGAATCGTTTACTGATTTAAAATATTCATTCTTGTTTGCCCTAGTCGCGATATTCTTTTTGCTGGCTATCCAGTTTAATAATTTAGGTTACCCACTTATTGTTATGCTGGCGATTCCTTTTGGCGTTGTCGGTGTTATCCTGAGTTTTTACCTGCATGATATTTTCTGGAAACCGATGCCACTTTCTTTTTTCTCGACTATGGGGATGGTTGCCTTAACCGGTGTTGTCGTTAATAGCTCAATGATATTGCTGGTGTTTATTCAAAGAGCACGACAGCAAGGGATGCAAGCTCTCGAAGCTATAATCCTGGCAGGGCGACGCCGTTTACGCGCGGTGGTTCTCACTGCAGCAACTACCGTTGTTGGATTATTGCCGACGGCTTATGGTTGGGGAGGTATGGATCCATTTGTTTCACCAATGGCACTGGCGCTTTCCTGGGGATTGGTATTTGCCACGCTAATTACACTCATTGTTATTCCGGCTGCGTTAGCGGCAAGTATTGATACTGCTGAACATGTTAATAAATGGAGTAGTGATATCAAAAAGCGTATCAGAAAAAATTAAAGTACGCGTCCGGCACCAGTAAAACGTTTTCTCCAGTATCTTTCTTTCATCGAGCTAATTTTTACTCGTTTTCCGGAAGAGGGGGCGTGGATAAATTTATGATTTCCTAAATAGATTCCAACGTGAGACACGGCACGAGATACCGAGGTTTTAAAGAACACCAGGTCACCTGCCTTGAGGTATTTACGAGAAATACGTTTAGCCGCCTTGTATTGCTGTCCAGTGGTACGTGGTATGTTTATTCCAGCAGCACGATGGCTATATTGCACTAATCCACTACAGTCAAACCCCCTGCCTGGAGTAGTACCACCGTACCGATATTTCACGCCAAGCATTTTTTTAGCGGTTTTAACGACAGTTTGCTTATTAGCAGATGATTTTGCTGAGTAATACTTTGGGCTGCCTCCACATGCTGAAATCAGCACAGAGAGGACAATAATAATAAAAAATCTATAATATACGTAGTGGCGGATTTGAGTGCTCATAAATTATATTTTAGCTAAAATTAAGGATAATTCAATGAGATAGGCACATAAATTAACATTTAACTTTAATGTTAAATATCTAAAATTTGATAATAAGGACACAGAAAAAGTCAGTCACATCAACTAAAATATGCTTATGGAAATTAGTTCAACCTCTAATACTTCGTTTAGCCGTACAGTTACCCCTGCAAACAGCAGTAGTGACAGGCGAGCCAGTGATAAAGCAGAAACAGCGATTACTGAAAACAAGGCCCAGGAAAGGGCTCAACAACAACGTGCTGTAGAAGAAAGGTTGCAGCAGCGTAATGAGGAAACTCAACGCCGTCTGGATGGTCGTTTAATCAGCTTTGGTCAAGAGCAAGGTAGTGTTAGCAGTGAACAAAAGCATACATCATATAATCGTTCCCGGGTTAATGATGCTTACCAACCGGCAAGAGTAGAACTGTCACAACGACAAAATGAATCATCGCAACGTGCCCAGCAAAATAGAAACGAAGCTATCGATATTGTTGTTTGATTAATCCATTGTCATTTTCATGACATATTCATAAGCCTGTCTTTTCATTAAACTCGTAGTCCACGATTAATCCAAATGTGATTTTATCCCTGTCGCAATGCGGTCTTTACTGTAGAATGTTTTTATGAAGAAAAAATCTCCTTTACGTCGCAAGAAAAAAACAAGCATAAAAAAAACCAGTCGACGTCGCAAAAATAAAAATAATCACAGGCTTCCTTATCTACGAATTTTTATCGCTTCGCTAGTCGTTTTTCTTTTGTATGTTGTGTACCTGGATTTTGAAGTGCGTTCTCAATTCGATGGGCGAAAATGGTCTGTTCCTGCACGGGTATATGCACGGCCACTCGAGCTTTATATTGGTAAGCCACTCACTCACGAGCAATTAAAATTTGAATTAAATATTTCTGATTATCGATTAACCAGTAACAACCTTAGTACTGGAAATTATAAAAAAAAGGGTGACAGTTATCGAATAGTTATTCGAGAATTTGACTTTTGGGATGGTCATCAACCGCCGCGCTATATTCAAGTTAAAATAGAAGATGGTTTTGTCACAAACGTAACTGATTTCAGGGATAATAATGATATAGCAGTAGTCCGGCTTGAGCCGTCGGTTATGGGGCGCATCTATCCTTCACATCGTGAAGATCGTTTACTCGTCAAACTGGATGATGTACCTGAATATTTACTATCTGCTTTACTGACAGTTGAAGATCGCCAGTTTTATTCACATTACGGTATAAATCCAAAAGCTATATTGCGAGCAATGTTGGCAAATATAAAAGCAGGTTCAGTAGTTCAGGGCGGTAGTACATTAACACAGCAACTTGTTAAAAATTTCTTTTTAACGAAAAGGAAAAGTCTGATTCGTAAGTTTAACGAAGCAATTATGTCTTTTTTGTTAGAGTTGCATTATGAAAAAGATGAAATATTGCAGGCATACTTAAACGAAATTTATCTGGGACAGGATAAAAACAGAGCAATACATGGCTTTGGCCTGGCTAGTCGTTTTTACTTTGACAAACCTGTTTATAATTTAAACTTATCAGAAATAACAACGCTTGTGGCTATGGTAAAAGGACCTTCATATTATGATCCCTGGCGAAATAAGAAGCGTTTACTATCACGTCGTGATACGGTCATTAATTTAATGCAAGAGCAAGGCAAGATCACTGAATACCAGGCAAATCAAGCCAAATCCGAACCGTTGAATGTATTAAGTCGTAGAAAAAATATTCGCAGCTCACATCCAGCATATATGGATCTGCTTAGAAGACAATTACAACAGGACTATAATAAAGAAGATTTAACCTCTGAAGGTTTACAAATATTTTCTACTTTTGATCCATATATACAAAAAATAGTCGAGCAGGTTGTCATAAAAAAATCTAAACAACTTGATAAGCAGCAACAACTTAATGGCAAATTACAAAGTTCAGTTATTGTAACAAATACCAATAATGCAGATGTCCTTGCCGTTATTGGAGGTAAGCAACCAGCTTATGCCGGTTTCAATCGTGCCTTAGATGCATTGAGACCGATCGGTTCATTAATTAAACCGGCAGTGTATTTAACTGCGATACAGAGAAAAAATGATTATTCTCTTGCTTCTATGATTGAAGATAAAAATATTACATTAAAAGCGCAGGATGGAAAATTATGGTCGCCACGAAATTATTCAGGTGAATCACACGGAGAAATACCGTTATTTAAAGCACTCATCAGTTCTTATAACCAGGCCACTGTTCGTCTGGGTTTGTCACTGGGGTTTGAGTCAATTGTTGAGACACTAAGAAATCTTGGCATCCAACGTGACATTCCACCATATCCTTCGATACTTTTAGGTGCTGTAACCATGTCACCGTTTGAAGTTGCGCAGATGTATCAAACATTGGTGGGTGAAGGCTTTATCACCCCACTTCGTAGTATAAGAAAGGTACTAACTGCAGAGGGTAAACCATTGAAACATTACCCGGTTAAAATTAAAAAGGCGATAGATGAAACCTCCGTAAGAATTATAAATAGTGCTTTACATGAAGTGACACGACAGGGTACGGCACGTTCAATAAGATGGCGATTACCTGAAGGGTTAAAAGTGGCAGGTAAAACAGGTACAACAAATGATACTCGTGATAGTTGGTTTGCTGGCTTCAGTGGCGAACATTTAATCGTCACCTGGTTAGGTACAGATGATAATGAATCAACCGGTTTAACAGGTGCAGGCGGGGCGTTACCTATATGGGCTGATATAATGAAAAAAATCAGGACACGACCTTTTTCTTTTGCCTATGATGATAAGCTTGAATATCATTATGTCGAAAATACCAGGAGTTTGTTAGTTGAGGACCATTGTTCTACAGCAGCATATCTTGCATTCAGGAAAAATTCTGCTCCCTCCAACTATGGTACATGTAAATAATAACAAGATTGAAATTACTTTATGAAAAATATGAAACGATTAATGTTACGCTCATTTATTTTAATGCTGGTTATGACGCTTGTTGCATGTCAGGCACCAAAAGATAAAACAACCGGTTGGACTTCTGAGTCTGGAGAAGTACGGCCAGGTCCAAAAACCGGGAAAGCAGTTTTAGCCTTACTTGGAAAAGCCAGGCAAGCAAGCAAGAAAGGCTCATTAAGTACGGCTGAAAGCCATCTTGAAAGAGCATTACGTATCGAACCTGATAACCCTACATTGTGGCTATACATGGCTAAACTACGACTATATGCAGCCAAATCTGTTGATGCGATTAATCTCGCTAATAAAGCCCTGACTTTATCATCTCGCAAAAAAAGCCTCAGCAAATCAAGTCGACGCAATCTACAAGCGGATTGTTGGCGTGTAATTGCACATGCTGAACAAATATTAGGAAATCCTGCGAAGGCACATAAAGCTCAGGATAAGGCAAACTCACTAAGTGACTAATTATATTAGATATTTTACTATTAAGGGATTGTTATTACGGCCGCTAATTAGATAAACTATTCTTTATACTTAGATCTGGTCTTTATTTAGGCAAATGGAATGAGACAGTGTCACTATACTCAGTAGATAAATTAATCTCAGAAGCCCGGCGTATTGCTGCGGAATACCGTCGTACTACCGGAAAGCCACTGGGAATCAGTGCTGAAATAGCGCGTCATGATGCCTGCACATTGCTCGAGCTCGAACCGCACGAAGATGCGACTGGTTATGATGCAATCGGTAAAAAGGGCGAAAGAGAGGGGATACGCTTTCAAATTAAAGGACGTGCTATATTTGATGAAAAAAAAGGCGGACAACGTCTGGGACAAATTAAAACTGAGCAGGATTGGGATAAGATCTTATTGGTTTTAATGGATGAAAATTTTGAAACTACCGAGATTTTCGAAGCTTCCCGAGAATCAATACTAGAATCCATTGATGATGCAGCGAGTAGTAACAGACAAAAAAGAGGTATCATATCAGTCGCGAGATTCAGACGAATTGCTCACTTAGTTTGGAACAGTGATGAAGGTTTAATTGATGATGAAGTGTGGGATAATCAAGCCAGTCATCCTTAATAACGACGAAATTCGTTATCTAATAAAATAATAAAAGAGTTTTTTCCTTGCAACAATCGGATATTTCCCATCTTCTCGGTGAAGACGGACCTTTTGCAAAATTGGTTCCGGGTTTTGCTGCGCGTGAACAACAGCAGGAAATGGCTGAACGTGTTGCAGAAGCAATTGAAAAAGGAAATCATTTAATTGCAGAAGCCGGAACAGGTACAGGTAAAACATTTGCTTATTTAGTGCCTGCTTTAATGAGTCAGTCTAAAGTTTTAATATCTACTGGTACTAAAAATCTGCAAGATCAGCTTTTCCATAAAGATTTGCCAATAGTTAGTAAGGCGCTTGCTGTTCCAGCCACGGTTGCTTTGTTGAAAGGACGTGCAAATTATCTCTGTCTACATCGCCTCGATTTAGCTGAACATGAAGGCCGCTTCCGCACACCGGAAATGGCTAACAATGTTATTAAGATCAGGGAATGGGCAGCACAAACCTCAAGCGGTGACATTGCTGAAATGTCTTCTATTTCGGAAGAAGACATGATCTGGTCAAGCGTGACTTCAACTTCTGATAATTGTCTGGGTTCAGATTGTGATTACTTTGAAAATTGTCATGTAATTGATGCGCGTAGACAAGCTCAAGCAGCTGATGTTGTCGTGATCAATCATCACTTATTATTTGCTGACATGATGTTACGTGAAGATGGATTTGCCGAGTTACTACCTCAGGCCGATGCCATTATTATTGATGAGGCTCACCAGTTAGCTGAGGTTGCATCTTCATTCTTTGGAGAATCAATCAGTGGGAATCAGTTAATTGAGCTGGCTCGAGACAGTGAAGCTGAGTACCTGTCGGAGATAAATGAAGATCCTAATTTTATTCGTGTTGCATCCGTTCTTCAAACATTGACAAAAGATCTACGACTGTCATTTGGCATGGAACAACGACGTGCTGACTGGCAAAGCATTTCAAGTGATAAAGAATTTAAAAAAGCGTTATTGGCAGTTTCTGAGCAATTAAAAGAATTAGAAAAACAATTATTACCATTAGCAGAGCGTAGTAAAAGTTTAGACAGCTGTTACGATCGCTGTGTTGAATTACGAGCACGCTTTACCCGTTTGTCGACGGATGTCCCGGAAGATCATGTCCACTGGTTTGAAACACATCGACGAAGTTTTACTTTTCATATAACACCATTTGATATTAGCGATATTTTCCATGCTCAAATGGAAACAATGAATGTTGTCTGGTTATTTACTTCTGCAACATTAACAGTGGCAAATAATTTTGAACACTTTAAACAACGTTTAGGTATTGAAACTGATAATACTGCTATTTGGGACAGTCCATTTGATTACAGTAAACAGGCAGTGATGTATGTTCCGGAGTCATTGCCTGATCCGACATCAGCTGATTACACCGAAGCCGTTGTTGACAAAGCATTACCTATTATTGATGCATGCCAGGGTGGGGTATTTTTTCTATTTACCAGTCATAAAGCATTACAGCAAGCGGCAGACATATTAGAGGATGAACTCGAGGTACCGTTAATGGTACAAGGTGATAAACCACGAGAGATATTGCTGAGTGAATTCCGATATCACGGCAATGCCGTGTTGCTTGGCACCAGTAGTTTTTGGGAAGGCGTGGATGTTCGGGGAGAAGCATTAACCTGCGTCATCATAGATAAATTGCCTTTTGCTTCGCCGGGCGATCCGGTGCTGAAAGCGAGAATAGACAATATGCGTAATAAAGGTGGAAACCCATTCATCGACTATCAATTACCCACAGCAGTGATCACTCTCAAGCAAGGGGCTGGTCGACTGATTCGTGATATTAATGATCGTGGAGTTTTGATGATTTGCGATCCACGAATAATTACAAAATCCTATGGTAAGACGTTTATTGACAGTTTGCCGGCAATGATGAAAACGCGTAACGAAACAAAGGTACAAGGCTTTTTAAGATTAACCTCAGCTTAAATAAGTCACTTCTTATAAAGCCAACAAAATGTCAACTTCATCACATTAATTGTTAAATCCTGTGACAATTTGTGACATTTAGGCTATTCTTTAATGCACAGAAAATATAGCTACCCCCCATCTATATTTTTCAATAAAAATAATAAGTTGTTGAAATTATTGCGATTTTTGTGGAGTTTTACCACATACTAATTTGTTACCTTTAATGGTATCGACTGTTGTTAATTTCGTTTTTATTTTAAAAGGGATTCTCGTGGCTTATTTAACTCAATTTTCAAACAGCGTTCCAGTTATAAAATACCATATTGATCAGGTGCTTATGACAATAGGTCAGGATATTGATATGGATATCTGTGTTCCTGAAGAGGGCATTGCAGAAAATCACGCGCTAGTTGAAGCAATTAAACAGACTGATTCATACCGATTTATCATTAAGTCACGTGAAGATGAGACATTATTAGAGCTCAATGGTGAAACCGTTTCTCACGCCGAATTACAAGATGGCGATTGGCTGATTATTGGCGGAGTAGAATTTCAATTTACAGATGATGGTGTAAATACAATAGTAGAGGCGGATCTTGAAGATACAACAATTATAAACCTCGAAAAAGCAGAGACTAACGAAAACACCGGTTCAGAAGCATTACAATTAGTAAAAGAATTGAAGCAAGAACTGGAGCATGGTTTAAAAGGCGAAGAAAAACCAATGAGCACTAAGGAATTTATCTCAAATAGTCGCCGTAGCCGCCCCAGACTGGTTTTTTAAGCAATATAAATCCCCAAACGAATAAATCTTAGTTAATCTACTAGCAGTGCGAAGTTGCACTGTGTATGCTATGGTTTTTTTATAACATAGCGTCATTCATGAAAATTCTGGCAATTGATACCGCAACTGAAGCCTGTTCCGCTGCTTTATTACTGAATAATAGCCATGAAGAAATCTTCGAGATAATACCCAGGCAGCATACCGATCGTATCTTGCCAATGATCGATCAATTACTCAATAAAGCAAATATTTCCTTGTCTCAACTCGATGCCGTTGCCTTTAACTGCGGTCCAGGTTCATTTACGGGCGTTCGTGTTGCTACCAGTGTCGCCCAGGGGCTGGCTTTTAGTTGTAATTTACCTGTAATCCCTGTTTCCAGTCTTGCGGCGCTTGCTCAATTAGCTTATAGGGAACAAAATAAAGAAAAAGTGCTGAGTGCAATTGATGCGCGGATGAATGAAGTGTACTGGGGTTGTTATCACTTAGAATCGGGCATTATGAAAATGGTAAGCGGAGAAAAAGTCACTCCAGTTTCAGGTGTTATTACAAAAGGTGACTGGCATTGCCTGGGTAGTGGTTGGGACACATATGAATCTGAACTTAAGCAATCTAATCAGGTCAATATAACCAGCTCATCATTAAGCTGTTTTCCACATGCACTTGATATTGCTGTTCTTGCAGAAGACTTGTATGAAAATAAAAAAATGGTAAGTGCTGAAAACGCAATTCCGTCTTATATAAGAGATGAAGTCACCTGGAAAAAAATAAGTGAGCAATAAAAATTTATTAGCTAAATTTTCGTTGTAATTAATTTAGTTACAATAATAAAGGTAGCAGGTAGGAGAACAACATGTTTAAGTGGCTAGGTATATTATTTTTAATTCCTATTATTTCTGTTTCAGCAGAAACTCAGAAAACTGAAAAAGATATTAAACCGCAAGTAGTCAATCCGTTTATCTATGACAGAACGGTTAAAGGTGATATGCGAGAAGTCTATAAAAGAATTTTCACTGCCCTGGAAAATAATGGTTATTTTGTTACCTTTGAACTTAATCTGGGTAAAAATTTATCTCATTTCGCAAAACGTTGGGGAAAAGATTACAATAAGAATAAATTAGAAAGTATACGCAGCATGATTTTCTGTAATGGATCATACGCAAACCAACTTAGCAATATTGATCCAAGTTTATTAGCTTTATGTCCACTACGGATTACTCTCTATACTAAAAATAAAGAAACGCATATCTTATTTGTTCGTCCAGGAAAAGTGGCTGGTAGAAGTAAAGCGCAAAAACTGGCTAAAGAACTCGAAGATGATGTGATTCGCACCATAGAAGTGGCAATTACCAGCTAGAATAAGTTAAACAGAGTTTAAACAGATTTCTACAGGTTAAATGACGGTAACTCAAAATTATAATATTTATTATTATAGCGCCTGTTTTTAATTACCCTAATAAGCTTGTTTGCTGTCACGCTTATATCTTCTAATACCGTTTTATCTTTAGCGTATAAAATTTTAGAGATATTATGAAGCAGGGTAGTAAACTCTGAATCAGTATTATATTTTTCTGACCAAAATATTTTCCATTGCGTCAGGCTGATATTATCCGGCCAGCCTTCGGCTTTAGACAGCGAATTAATCGCCTGCCTGATTGTGTGTGTGTTTAACTCACCTTGTAGTATTTTAATCGCATTTTTTCTTTGTTGCCTGCAATAATTATCTTGCTGCCATAATTTATAAAGTTTATTTGATATTAAAACGACTAATAAAATTCCGATAATATAGAGTATCAGTTGTATAAATAAGTTGGCTGCGAATACATGTTGTTGGGCTAATTGAATTTTGATGATTTTCCCGGTTTCGGGTTCAAAATATTGTGTTTGTATTCCAGGCAGTGAGACATAGCCGCTACGTAATGTTTTAAGCGGAATTGAGTGTGTTACTGTGCTTATTAAATCTTCAGATGATATTATTTTTTCACGGTTAGAATTTATCGGGAATATCTTAATGTCTTCATTTGATTTTACCTGTCTTAATACAGGTGGTAATCGGTAAGGGTTGCTTAGATTCCCAACAAGTTGTAATTGCCAGTAAATAACCGATCCGGTTCTAATTAATGTTTTTTTCGAAAGTTGGCTATGTATTGAAATTTTTCCTACGGGTATCGTTGGTGGTAAATAAGAAGGCAGATTTTTTATTCGAACTTGTTGTGCAGGTATATAGTATTTCTTTCGTAAAACGCCACTCACTGAGTATTCTATTGGCGGTAAGCTGATAGACTGGCTTTCTTTATTCAACGCAGAAAGCACCCAGCCAGTTGTTAAGAGGTAGCGGCCATCATTCTGTTTTATTCGCTTAAATTTTAGCGCGTTACTTTCAAATCCAGCTATCTTCTCGCTCTCATTTATAGTCAGTCGAGATGATGAATGCTTAGAGTAAAGTGAAAACTGAAGAATAAATTGTTGCCTGGTATATGGTGTTTTGTCTGAGATTAATACCTCAGGAACTGTGGCTGATGTACCAGAATTTATTTTTAAAACATTCTCCTTGCTTATATATTTATTCAACTGCAATGCTGGAATCTTTAAGTTACCAGTTCGGCGAGGATATATTTTTAAGTTAAGAACCTGGATTGACTGATTAGGCCAGCGCGTATCAGTAGTACCATCAGTTGAATACTCGGTTTCAACCCCAAAATCTTTATAAAGTGGGCTAAGGTTAATTTTGCTCAGTTTATGCTTTATATCAATCGCGTATACTTCTACACGAACAGGGCGACCAATTTCACTTTCTGTTTTATCTGTAATTAATACTAATTGTGGTGAGGGAAAACAAAGACTACTGAATAGAGTAATAAATACTAATATGTAGCATTTATAATATATTAACTTTACCATGGGTTAACTCCTGGAATAGTATGGGGAGTTTCAACCGGGGCAGGGAAACCTTGTTCCATTTCAAACACCCGTTTCCATAATAAATGTTGAGAGTCTGACAATATATCGATTTGCTGTGCTGCTTGTATCGCATCAGTACTATAATTATCTGATAAGGCTACAGAATCAGTTAGTTTACTGCTTTCGGCAAGCTTAATATTATTTAAGCCGGATCGAAGGAGTTTCTCTATTGTGGACTTAGAAAGATCAGGGAGTTCGGGCAACGGGATGGTTTGTTCGAGTTTGTTGGTACCTTCACCGATTGATATCGAGGTGTTTTCGCCGACTTCAGTTCCAGCCTCAACGTTAGCTGTTCTTGGTCCACTACCTTGCCTGAAAGCAGTTAATATATTTTCTTTTTCACGTTGTCGAAGTTCTATGTTTTTCTTCAACACTTGGCTAATATTTATATTATACAGGCTGGCAGCATGTTCTGGCTGATAAATTAAAACATCTTGATAGGTAGATATAGCAGCTGAGAAATCACCTGTTCGAAAATGTGAATTTGCCAGGTTATATAAGGCGCTAACTCGTTGATGATCTGTTTCTGCATTTAAGATAGCGCGGGTATAAAACGACTTTGCTTTATCATAATCTCCTAACTTATAAAAACTCGTTGCCTGGCCAAAATAACCCGTATAGCCGCTAACATTTTTATAATATTTTGCAGCCTGTTTGAAGTTTTTCTTGTTATATGATGTATAGGCCCGATTTTCGTTATTGGTCAATAATTCTATTGCCATTACATCAGTAATAGGTGTGCCGACCAAAACACATAATATGCCAATAGTTAGTATTGGTTTAGGTAGCCTGATTTTATACGGGGTTAAGGCTAGTGAGAATAAAATCATTGCCGGTAATAAGAAATAGATAAAAAGTTCACGCCATAGAATGGATTGTTGGCCTGAAATATCGGTTACAGAATTATATCTGGCTATACCATTGCTATAGAGGGACTTCCACTCAGTATCATCATCGTATACTGGGCTGTATTTGCCGTTATACTGCTTTGCAAGTTTTATCATGTTATCTTGTTGTAAGCGGCTGATTACAGGCTGGCTGTTCAAGGTTAACCATTTACTATTATCCAGCAGCATTGCGTCGCCTTCCTCTGTACCAACACCAAGAATATAAAGTGGAATATTATTTTGTGTTAAGCCGTCGAGTTGCGAGTAGTCCTGCTGCTTTACTGATGATGAGCTCTCGCCATCTGAAATCAGCACTATCGTAGATTGTCCTTTATACTGTAATAATTCTTTTTTAGCTAATAAAATCGCATCAACAGGGTTACTTCCCAGCGTTGGTAACGTTAATTGGTCCAGCATATCAATGTATTTTATTAATACCTTATGATCACTTGTTAACGGTACATATAAATGAGCGCGCGCTGAAAAAACGGTAATACCAACCCGGTGATTTCTCGCTTTTTCCAACAGTTCATTGATTTCAATTTTTGCTCGCTGGATGCGGTCAGGGACAGTATCTGCTGTTTTCATGGAGCGAGATAAATCAACAACTAGCATAATA
Source organism: uncultured Ectothiorhodospiraceae bacterium (assembly GCA_947258695.1). GTDB lineage: Bacteria > Pseudomonadota > Gammaproteobacteria > UBA6429 > Thiohalophilaceae > JAGLTQ01. The sequence continues at coordinate 80,557 of CAMYJG010000001.1, forward strand.
TTAGCCCCAAGAATTTTCTCGTTATTAAAATTACTCACAGCAATTCTTGGTCCAGCCAGTGCCACTGCTAAACATAACCAGGCTAATAGATAAGCAAAATTTTTGCTGAATATATAATGGACTATTGTCTTGCCTGTAATGGAATATTGTATAGGATAGATAATCCAGCGATGTAAATTATTATCCGCGAAGGCAGACAAGCTTTTCTTATACATCAGGTTGCGAGCGACAAGAATAAAAACAGGCTGCAAGGCGATAAGTAACCATAAAGGTTCACGCCAGTGAATATTATTAAAATTTAACACTTCAATCACTGGAATTACCTCGCTTATGCAAGGTTAACGGAATCAGGCTAACTAATTGAGAAAGAGTGAACAGGGTAAATGCTATAATAACAAACCAGTAATAAAGTGATTCTCGATAATAGATCGGTTTTATTATTCGTGTGTTAGTTTCATGACTATTGATGGCTTCGATAGCTTTTTCTAATGCGTCTGGACTGCCGGCCTGGTAGTTATTAGCACCTGTGATACTCGCTATTTGTGTTAGTAAATTGAGGTTAACAGGTGAATAAATTAAGCCACCCTGGCGTTTTTCATCTGCTGCAATATTACTTGCCCCAATGGCAATAGTATAAAGGGGCAAGCCTTGTTCTTTAGCAAGTTGGGCAGCAATAGCAGGATCAATTTTACCCGTTGGTTGGTCTGCATCAGTCAATAAAACAAGTATTCGCTTACGCTTATTACTTTGGCTATTATTAAATTCCTGTTTTGCATGCTTGACGGCCAATGCAACTGCATCACCGATAGCATTAAATCGACCAGCCATAGTAGCCTCGACACGTGTTAGCATCTTTCGAAGTAAGTGTTGATCGGCAGTCATAGGCACTAAAGTATATGCAGTATCGCCAAACACAATAAGACTCATTCTTTCACCTTTTAACTGCTGAATAAATTTATCAAGTACCGTTTTCAGCAAGCTCATGCGGTCGATACGTTCTCCGTTAAGAATGTAATCACGTAATATCATTGATACCGAGGTATCGACTATAAAAGTAATGTCGCGTTCTTTTGGTGGATCAGGTAATCGTTTTCCAATTTTGACGGGCTGGGCTAACGCGATAGTGAGTAATATGAAAATAATACTGTATAAGATATGAGGTCTTTTATTTTTTTTGATGGCGTGTATATTTGTACTTGATAACAAATGTACCAGTGGGTGATATAGTGTGAGTTTATTGCCTGATGTTTTTGATAAATCAGCGCTCTTATCTTTAATTAACAGGGTGTTTTTAAGTAGTGGCAGTATAAATATCAACAATAGGTAAGCCGGGATTAGCCATAACCATACCGCTTTAGTTAATTCATAATCAGACCAACTAATCACTTTAATTACCCTGGCCAACTTTTTAGCCAGTACAAGGCTTCATCTAAAATCGGCTTTATTTCACAATCAGTATGTTTTTTATAACGTATATCCGAGAGCTGATTTGTGAATAACTTCCATCGTTGTATGTTTTTTGGATTGTGTGTCAGAGCTACTGGCAACTGAGTATTGTTATCTATCTGTTTGAGGTTTAGAGCTTGTTTTAAATAACCAGTAAACCGGTAAATTGTATTTCGAGTATGTTCTTCATTATTACCAAGAGATTTTCGTAGCCGCTTAATATTTCGTATATTCCTGCTTTTCACAGAATAAAACGTTTTCCAGTAAAAATAAAAAAATAGGGCGGATAATAATATTACGGAAATAATAATCAAACTAAATTCAATCGTAGACAAACCAGGAGCGGGTGGAGGCTGGATATCATATATGCCATCTATTTTTTCAGGTAATGTAAAAATATTTTCACTCATAGTTAGAATAAAATTTCATTATCAAGATTTTTGCTGGATGTTAGAATCTCCTGGTAGGAAATAGCAAGGTTGTCAAACAATTCTTTTAAGGATGAAAAATGGTTATCTACAGCTGATTGGTAGAAATCTTGTTCGGTTTTCGAATGAGAATCAAACGAAATACTGTTATTCGTGTTTGCTTGCTTAAAATTAACAGTTCCAATGTCCGGTATTCTAATTTCAGCCATATCAGTGATCTGGATAGCATGAACCTGATGGGTACTGGCAAGTTCTAATAATACAGGTCGACTATCATCAGTCAGGTCACTAAAATCACTAATCAAGTAGATATATGAACCTATTTTATTTGTTAATACTTCTTTAATTGTTTTAATAATATCAGCAAAATTATATTCAGTAGCCATTGGCATCTCATGTGCTGGCTTGGCTGGCAGAGATGCTTTTTTTATAAAATTAAAAATAGCATGTTTGTTTTGCGATTCAGCAAACCAGTTTAATTCAGTATCAAGAATTAGACCGCCTACTGACAGGTTATTTTGTTGAGCTTTAAACGCGGTAGTTGCTGCAGCTCGTACGGCCTGCGTTACTTTTAAATGTTGTTGTGTTCCAAAACGCATTGATAATCTGCGATCGATGACAATAAATACACTAGGTTGACGTTCTTCCCTGAAGACTTTCATATAATGCTTGCCGGTACGTGCGGTAAGCTGCCAGTTCATATAACGCGGATCATCTCCTTCTATATAATGACGACTCTCTTCATAATCTAAACCATAACCACGATATATAGAACGCGTATCACCGATACGGCGATGTGAAATATCATACTTATGTGAATATATTTGTTTTATATTTTGTACTCGGAAAAACAAATCCATTATTTCATCATCTGATAATAACGGACGCTTGCTTGGTTGCTTTGATATTTTATTCAGTAAATATTTAAGCGGTAATATTTTTGCTATAACAGGAGATAGTTTTTGTAAAAATATATCCATAATGACATTTAGCCGTTATTTTAATTATCTAGAATTATAATTATCTAGGGGACAGGTATTTCAGAAAGTAAAAATTCAATAATATTATCCGCAGTAATATTTGCAGCCAGTCCTGCATAATCCATAACCAACCTATGGCGTAATATATCAGGTGCTATTTCTAAAATATCTTCGGGAATAACATGGTCACGTCCATTGATATAAGCAATGGCACTGGCTGCACGCAGTAAAGCAATTGAAGCACGGGGTGATGCGCCTGCCAGTAAATACTCAGACCATTCTGCCTTCCATTCTCCGAGGTTTCTTGTTGCGGTGACGATGGCGACAATGTACTTTTCTAACATTTCATCAACGTATATATCGGCTACTTCACGACGAGCAGCAAGAACAGTCTCAGGTGTTAATGCGGATTCAATATCTTTTTTATCTTCACCGTAGTGCAACTTACGATCCAGTTTTAGAATTTCCAGTTCTTCATCAGGGCTTGGGTATTCAAGTACAATATGTAATAGAAAACGATCAAGTTGGGCTTCAGGCAGGGGGTATGTACCTGATTGTTCTAATGGATTTTGTGTCGCCATTACTACGAATAAATCAGGTAATTGACGCGTAACACCACCAACGGTGATCTGATGTTCTGCCATGGCTTCGAGTAATGCGGACTGTACTTTTGGCGGTGCGCGGTTAATCTCATCGGCCAAGACAATTTCATGAAACAATGGGCCTTCAACAAATTTAAATTGATGAGCTTCCGGATCAAATATGTCTGTTCCTGTGACATCACCCGGCATTAGATCGGGAGTGAACTGAATTCGTTGAAATCCTGCATGAACTCCACTAGCCAGGGCATTCACAGCCGTAGTTTTAGCTAAGCCTGGCGCACCTTCGAGTAAGATATGCCCACCAGTCAACAAACTGATTAATAAACGATCAAGTAACTGCTTTTGACCAATGATAAGTTGTTCAAGGTGGGTCCTTAGTTTTAAGAATTCAGTTTGAGTTTGCATAATCGATTTTATTATTTTAATAAGTTATATAGAATTTTTTCATAAACATCTGACAGTATTTCTAAATCATCGACCGCAACGCATTCGTTAACCTGGTGTATAGTTGCATTACGTGGTCCAAGTTCTACAACCTGAGCACCTGTTGGTGCAATAAAGCGACCATCAGACGTTCCACCAGCCGTTGATAACTCGGTGTCGAATTCACATACCTGTTTAATAGCATCTTGTGCAGCACTGACCAGATCACCACGTTCAGTTAAAAAAGCTTGCCCCGATAACGCCCAATCAATTTCATAGTCGATATTATGTTGCTCTAAAAGAGCTTCTACTTTTTGCCTGATGATAGAATCAGTGATGGCGGTAGAGAAACGAAAATTAAAGACAATTTCACACTCGCCGGGAATAACATTTGTTGCCCCGGTACCAGAATGAATATTACTGACCTGGAATGTTGTTGGTGGAAAGAATTCATTACCTTGATCCCATTCTGTTTCAGAAAGTATTTTTAGTACCGGTGCAAACTCGTGAATCGGATTTTTCGCCAGCTGAGGGTAGGCAACATGACCTTGTTTGCCTTTTACTTTCAAAGTCGCGCCAATTGAACCCCGCCGTCCATTTTTTATAACGTCACAAACTTTATTAGTGCTTGATGGTTCTCCAACTAAACACCAGTCAATTTTTTCATTGCGTGCTTTTAATGTATCTATAACTTTCACAGTACCGTCATGGGCGGGGCCCTCTTCATCACTGGTAATCAAAAAAGCAATGCTACCCTTGTGCTGCGGGTTCTGTTCGATAAAGCGTTCACATGCTGTTACCATACATGCAATCGAACCTTTCATATCCGCTGTTCCACGTCCGTAGAGTAGTCCTTCATCAATAGTGGGTTGAAAAGGCGGGAATTTCCAGTTTTCTTCAGGACCAGTTGGGACTACGTCAGTATGTCCTGCAAAGGCAAAAACAGGGCCTTCTGTACCACGTCTTGCCCACAAGTTGTCTGTCTCTCCAAACCGCATATGTTCAATATTAAAGCCAATTTTTTCTAATCGCTCTGCCAGCATAGCCTGGCAACCGGCATCTTCAGGTGTAACAGATGAGCGAGAAATAAGATCTTTGGTAAGTTCGAGCGTGTCAGACATAATTATCCAGTTTTAATGTTGAAAAACAGTATCTTACATCATTATTTGATTATTTACTGGTAAAAATATAGCTTCTAAACCATTAAGTTCTATCTGCCAGAAGTGAATTAAAAGTTATAAAAGTTGTTCGCTGAAATATTGAAGTAGTTTATATTTGAATAATTATTATACGAAATGTAAGCTCAAAAACTTAAACAACTTGGAACACAAGATAAAATCATTTTTCGAACTTTTTCATCACGACTGATAATATCAAAACAAAATTTAGATTAGTTTAAAGAGATAGTTTATGCCAAATAAAAACGTATCAATCCTCTTTGTTTGTATGGGCAATATCTGTCGTTCGCCGACAGCGGAAGGCGTATTTCGACATATCGTTCAAGAGGAAGGGCATGGTGACTGGATAACAACAGACTCAGCGGGTACACATGCATACCACGTCGGCGAACAACCAGATCCTCGTGCACAACAAACTGCGCGTAAACGAGGTATTGAATTGAGTGATTTACGTGCACGTAAAGCCATAAAGAATGATTTTTACGAGTTTGATTATATCCTGGCCATGGATAATGAAAATTATTCGTTGCTTGAACAGATATGTCCTGCCGGACATGAAGAAAAATTGAGCTTGTTTCTGGATTTCAGCGATGAGTATTCGGAAACACAAGTTCCAGATCCCTATTATGGTGGTGATCAGGGATTTGAACATGTGTTTGACCTGGTGGAATCTGCCAGTCGTGGATTATTGGCCGATATTAAAAAGCGCTATAAAGATTGACCGCATAAACATCAGCCTTCATAATCACGCCCGCTTTTACCCAGTATTTCTGGGTAATATCAATGGTGGCCTGGATGGGTCCCCTCGCAATGACAAACCGTGAACCTGGTCAGGCCTGGAAGGGAGCAGCCACAGCGGTAGACTCGTGTGCCGGGGTGTGGCTTGTTCAGGTCGCCGCCTTTAAATTCGCTTAATCTGTCTTAATATTTTTCACTTTTCTTGCCATTTCCAGCACCGAAATCACGCTGTTTTGAGTTACAATAGTTGCTCGTATGATACTGGGTTGAATTTAAGGAATTTCATGAGTTATCAGGTACTTGCTCGCAAATGGCGTCCCCGCGGATTTGCTGAAATGGTCGGACAAGAGCATGTTTTGCGTGCTTTGAGCAACGCACTGGACAGTGGTCGGTTGCACCATGCCTTTTTATTTACTGGCACACGCGGTGTTGGTAAAACTACGATTGCTCGAATTCTCGCCAAATCGGTTAACTGTGAGCAGGGAGTCAGTGCCAGCCCATGCGGGCAATGTCCGACTTGCCAGGAAATTGATGAAGGGCGTTTTGTCGATTTAATTGAAGTCGATGCTGCCTCGCGAACCAAGGTCGAAGATACGCGTGAGCTTTTGGATAATGTCCAATATGCACCAACACGTGGCCGCTTTAAAGTTTACTTGATCGATGAAGTTCATATGCTCTCCGGCCATAGTTTTAATGCGTTGTTAAAAACACTTGAAGAGCCCCCACCTCACGTAAAATTTTTGCTGGCGACAACCGATCCACAAAAGTTACCCGTTACTATTTTATCCCGTTGCTTGCAGTTTAACCTGAGGCGATTGTCGATTGAGCGGATCCAGGAGCACCTGCAACTGATCCTACAAAAAGAGGGGCTCAGTTATGAAGATACAGCTTTACTTCATCTGGCTCGTGCAGCTGATGGTAGTATGCGTGATGCCCTGAGTTTACTGGATCAATCGATTGCCTTCGGTAACGGCGCAGTTAACGATAATGATGTACGTTTAATGCTGGGAACAATAGAACAACATCATGTCTATGATTTGTTAGATGCTTTAGCAACCGGCGATGGCAGCGTTCTGATTAAACGCGTTCAGGAATTAGCACAACAATCACCCGACTTTTCTTCCGTATTGGCTGAAATCATAACGTGCTTACATTACCTGGCATTACTCAAGCAAGTACCCGATGCCTATGATTTTAATATGGGTGACAAAGATCGTTATTTCAAATTACTAGAATCATTAAGTGCGGAAGACATACAATTGTATTATCAAATCGCATTACATGGGAGACGTGATTTACCTTTAGCACCAGATCAGAGAAATGGCCTGGAAATGGTGTTGTTACGGATGTTGGCATTCCGTCCTGATACAGGTGAAGTACAAAAAGATCGTGCACCAGCACAATCACAGACCACACAAGAATCACCATCACCCACTTATAATGAACAAAGTAAAGCAACGATTGCCAGCACACAAGTTGAAGAACAAGCTGTTGTTAAACAACAGAAAGATAAAGTTATCTCTGCGCCAACACAAACAACTGCAAAAATAAATTTAACCGATATTTCTGTGAATAACTGGCATGAAATAGTATCGGCTTTAAATACAGCTGGTATTTTAAAGCAGTTAGTCGAACATAGTGCTTTTGTAAGCGTAGAAAATAATACTATCAAGCTGGCGGTTGCACCTTCGCATGCAGCTATGATTACCGCTGAACGTGAAAAACAGCTACTTGAAAAACTATGTGCCTATTTTGATCAGCAACTAAAATTAAATATTGAAAAAGCACAAATAGAAACAGAAACTCCGGCTGCACGCAGTGGTCGACATCAACAAGAGCGACAAGCTGCAGCTGAAGATTCGATTATCAATGATGATAATGTGAAAAATATTATGGATGCATTTAATGCAAATGTGAATGTTGAGTCTGTACAACCGGTGGATTCAACGGATTAATGAATACGTACAACCAAACAACAAAATAAAGAGGTAAGACTATGAAAGGCGGAATCGGGAACCTGATGAAGCAGGCGCAAAAGATGCAGGAAGATATGCAAAAGGCGCAGGAAGAAATGGCTAATATCGAAGTGACAGGAAAATCTGGTGGCGGTATGGTTTCAGTTGTTATGACATGCCGACATGATGTTAAACGTGTCTCAATTGATGACAGTTTACTTGGTGATGACAAGGATATGCTGGAAGATTTAATTGCAGCCGCTGTCAATGATGCTGTACGTCAGGTTGAAAAAACATCTTCTGATAAAATGGCAGGTATGACACAGGGATTAAACTTACCTGGCGGCATGAAACTTCCATTTTAATATATGTCAGGCAGCTTGCTTCTAAACCAGTTAATTGATGCTTTACGCTGTTTACCCGGTGTAGGGCCAAAGTCTGCTCAGCGCATGGCATATCATTTACTGGAACGCGATCGAAACGGTGCTGAAAACTTAAGTGCCGTTTTGGCTAAGGCAGTAAAAGAAATTGGTAACTGTAGTTCCTGCAGAAGCTTAAGTGAACAAACCGTTTGCGAGATATGTTCAAGTACAACGCGTGATCACTCAAAATTATGTATCGTTGAATCACCGGCCGATGTACAGGTAATAGAACAATCAACAGACTACAAAGGGTTGTTTTTTGTTCTGATGGGACATTTATCACCACTGGATGGAATTGGCCCGGAAGAAATTGGATTGGATCTTCTGGCTAAGCGACTTGATCAAGGTGATGTAAAAGAAGTTGTTTTAGCCACTAACTTTACAGTCGAAGGTGAGGCGACAGCCCACTATATCAGTGAAATGGTCAACTCACGTGAGATTACTGCCAGCCGTATAGCGCATGGTGTTCCTGTGGGTGGTGAGCTTGAATATGTCAACAGTACTACGCTTTCGCGTGCCTTCTCTGGCAGACAAAATTTTTAATTTCTTTTACTCAGGTTAATTGCTCTAAGACTTTAGTTGCATGAGTGCATAAAGTTTTAAAGTAGTTATAACTCCGGTCTTCTATTTGGCAAGTTGCTGTATGCCTGTCACCGTAAAATACACCATAGGGTTTGTTTTTTATAAATATTGACATAGCCACAAATGAATTTGTATTCACCAGTTTTTGAAAATCTGCGGTAACAAGTGGCCAAAATTTAGCACGTGTTGCTTCGTTTAATACGACAGCTTGAGGTTTAGAAATAAGGTGGGTGAACAGACTTGTCTCCGATAAATTCACCTTGAAGCGGTTAAACACAGGATCATTTTCCGCACCTTTTAACACCTGTCCCTGCAACTCTTTATTTTCTTCACTATATAAACAAAATACGACACGATTCAAGCCAATACCATCATGCATTGCAGTAACGACATGTTGAATAAACTCATTTATTTTAATATCTTTAGGTGAGAGTTTAGTTATTAACTGAACAGCATCACGTAAAACAGATAACTGCGGTATTAAACAAATTGAAACTTCATCTGAATCATTTTTTATAGTTTTTCGAGTATCTTTTGTCTCAGGTATCTCTCTGATAAGAGCTAACGAGAGTGCAGCAGGTGGCGTATCATACTGAGGAATTTCTCTGGCAATTTCAGCTGCGATAACATGGCTTCTGACAATGACTTCATCTACAGTAATGTCCATCCAGTCAGCAATTTGTTCCTGTATTTCAAAAGTATTGTCACTATACCAACCTTCGTAGGTGACATTTCTCGCCAACTGTACTCCTAGCATAATGCCATAAGCACGGGGGAATTTTGCATTTTCAGATGATAAAGCTTCAGAGACAAGCGCTGGAAATTGTAATTTCTCTGCAATACGTTGAGTAAGCTCATTTAAGGTGAAACCCAGAACTAAATACTGCGCCTCTTCTGATGCCATATGATCATCAACGCGTAATTTCGCAATTTTGTCGAGTAACTCCGGTGCGTGTATGGCTAATATCATTTCACCTAAGAAATGAAGTTGAGCAGCGGCAAATACTTCATCGGGAGTCATATCTCGACGAAGTGCAGCCCAGTCTGTTGCAAATCGAGCGGCATGATAAGCGCGACTAAATGTAGCAAATAATCTTACTTTTGATTTTTCATTTAATACATCTTTTGCGGCAGGGAGTGCCTCAGGAAGTTTAGTTAATTGATCGGTCCCCATAAGTCGGAATGCCTGGTTGACGTGAGTTATTTCACTCGACAAACGGCCTTTGGGCATGTTGTTAGAGGTTTTTAATATATGAACAACTAAACCAGGATCTCGTTCAACCAGATGAGTGATTTCTTTTAATGGTATTTCTTCTTTACGGCATAAATGACGTAATTCCTTAATAGTATGCATCAGCACCGGTATGGGATGGCTCTCTGCCACTTCTACCCACGAGTTTATTGACTTTTTATCCATTAAATACTCAAAATTTACTCAGAATTAGTTAAACAAGTAGTAATTACCCGTTATTTTTTTGTGCTAATTTAAACTAACTATATATTTTGTATCAAAAATTACTCAACTTGTACAAGTTCAAATAATATATCGTCAGGTAATTAAATTTCTAAAGTATATATAAAGACTGGTCGATATGAATTGTAATGATTACCAAGATAAAGTATAAAAATATTAATTTTTACTCAGCTATTTAGGATCTGTTAAGAAAAATGAAATTTATTATTGGGCTTATTATGGTTTGTGGCTGTGTTGTGTCAGGCTATGTGCTTGCTGGCGGCTATCTTGCGGCACTTTGGCAACCATTTGAGATTATAATCATATTAGGGGGCGCCACTGGCGCATTCATTATTGCTTTTCCAAAAAAAGTTATTGTCGGCACTCTGAAGGGGCTAATTGGTCTACTTAAGGGACAAAAATATAAGAAAGAAACCTATATGGAATTATTAGGTTTAATGTTCAAGCTTTTCTCTAAGGCACGTAAAGAAGGATTAATGGCACTTGAGGCTGACATTGAAGAACCCCATGAGAGTGAAATATTTAAAGAAGTCCCCAAACTTTTAGCTAACCATCACTTGATTGATTTTATTTGTGATTATTTACGCCTAATGGTCGGCGGTAACATGAATGCATTTGAGTTAGAAAGCTTAATGGATATTGAACTGGAAACCCATCATCATGAAGCTGAAGCACCCAGTCATGCATTACAAAACATGGCAGATGGGTTGCCCGCATTTGGTATCGTAGCTGCTGTAATGGGCGTGGTAATTACCATGGGGTATATAAGTGAACCCCCCGAAGTTCTCGGCCATCATGTAGGTGCGGCTTTAGTCGGAACCTTCCTCGGTATTTTAATGGGCTACGGCTTTGCTGGTCCGATGGCAGCATCGATGGGTGAACAAGCAAAAGAAGAAGGTTTGATCTTTGGTTGTGCCAAAACATGTATTATTGCGACTCTCAATGGTTATACCCCGCAAATTGCTGTTGAATTTGGACGAAAAGCCCTAACCAGTGATTTAAAACCAAGCTTTATGGAACTTGAAGAATATGTCAAGGGACAAAAATAGTTTTATTGTATAATCCTACCTATATAGACAATTAAGTGGCAGATGATAAAAAACAACCGATAGTCATCAAGAAGATCGTCAAAGGTGGCGGTCATCATGGCGGTGCATGGAAAGTTGCTTATGCAGATTTCGTAACCGCAATGATGGCATTCTTTCTCTTGCTTTGGCTTCTTGGCATAAGTGATGAAGCCATGCGTGGTGGTATATCTGACATGTTTCGAAATCCTTCTCCCTTAATCGGCCCCGGTGGAGCCAGTACCAGCATGATTAAACTTGGTGGTACTAAAGAAATCCCACATGGTGAAGGTGAAAAACTTAGCAAGCAATCTGAAATTGAAAAGAAAGAGGACGTTATTTCAGATGATGCTGAAAATAAAGATGAGACTGAAAAAGAAAAAATTGTATTAGACCAACTACTGATTAAATTAAAAGAAACCATCGAGCGGAGCGAGATGCTTAGTGACTTCAAGGATCAAATGCTGTTAGAAGTCACGCCTGAAGGACTGCGGATTCAAATTATTGATAAAGATAAACGCCCAATGTTTGCTTCTGGTAGTGAAAAACTTAAACCTTATACCCGCGTTATTCTACAAGAAGTAGCAAAAACAATTGCCAAGCACACTAAAAATAAAATAAGTATTACTGGTCATACCGATGTATCAGGCTTTGGTAAAGGTATTATTGAGTATGAAACTGTTGATGGAGAAGTTTTGCGCAAACAGTATAGTAACTGGGAGTTATCCAGTGATCGGGCTAACGCTGCTCGCAGGGCACTGGTTAAAGGCGGACTACCGGAAAATCAGATAGGCAGAGTAGTCGGACTGGCATCTACCGTTCTATTTGATAAAAAGAATTCTTATAATTCAGTTAACAGACGAATAAGTATAATCGTCATGAATAACGATACCGTTAAAAAAATCGCCGATTACGAAGGTAAAATAATACCCGGGGTAAATAAAAAAAGGTAGCTTACTAATTATTTATAATTACCTGGTTTCGGTCAGCGATGCAATAATGCGCTGATAACTATCCCAGCGTTTTTTACTTATTTTATTTTCATCCACTGCATTTAGAAGTACACAGCCCGGTTCATTCTTGTGAGCACAATTTCTGAATTTGCAATAACCTAAATATGGTTTGAACTCGATAAAACCATTTGCAATCTCAGGTTCTGATAATTTTACTAAGCCAAACTCACGCACACCGGGTGAATCAATGATTTGTCCTTTATCGTTATCTAAGAAATAAAGGTAAGCTGTTGTTGTGGTGTGTTTGCCTTTACCTGTTGCCTGTGAAATTTCTCCGACGCGGGCATCAGACTTGAGCAGTGAATTAATTAATGATGATTTTCCCACACCTGATTGCCCGACAAATATATTATTATTATTTTTTAAGTGGTTTTTAAGTGAATCCAGACCATGTTCTTGCTTAGCGCTGGTATAAATAACTGTGTAACCAATATCCTGGTAAAGTTTTAACCTTTTTTTTAGTTCAGTAATCTCCTGTTGAGAGCATAAATCTGTTTTGTTTAAAACAATAATAGGAGTTAGATGGCTGTTTTCGGCAGCGACCAGGTAACGATCAATTAAACCTTCATTAAGGGCGGGTTTGTTGGCAACAACAATAAATACCTGGTCTATATTGGAAGCAATAATACGTAGCTTATTATTTATATCCGGTCGTTGTAATATAGAACGACGTTCTTCAATTGCCGTAATTACACCCGAATTTTCACTCTCAGCTTGCCATATAACATTGTCGCCACAAACTAACTGACCGACTGACTTACGTTGTTGGCATTGGATAAATTGATCAGTGTTATCTTTGACTAAGGTGTATCGACGGTAGGCAGCAATAACGATACCTTGCTGTGCTTTAATATCATTCATTAATTGATGTTTACTGTGAAATTATTTTCTCGATATGTGCTGCACATATAAAATCATAAATTGTAATACCACCTGCAGAGTGTGTTAGAAATGCAATATCACACTTATTATACCCAAAACAGATGTCAGGATGATGATCTTCTGCCTGAATTATATTTGCAATGGTATTGATAAATTCCAGTGTTTGCTCGTAGTTTTTGAACTTTACTGAGCGCGTCAGGTATTTATTATTGTTTTCTTTTAGGAGAATTTTCCAACCAGGTATTTCTGTCAGATATTGTTCTATCTGGATATCACTGAGAAGTGTTGCTGGTATTTCTTGCTGACAGTGTTGTTCACATAAGTCCATGAACAGTTATTTTGTATATTTATAATAATTGGTATTTAAGTATTGGACTACATCATTAACATGATCGGCAGGCCAGGGGACACCGAGGCTGTCTCGACAACGGTTAACTTGCTTGACTAAGCCCTGGTAGCTATCAATTCGTCTATTCTCACGAGTGTATATACCTGAACCATCACCACCCTGCATATTAACATGACAGCTAGTGCAGTTACTGTCATGTAATTCTTTGCCATTTACAATATCTGCTTTTACGGATACAGACACAAGCAAACTACAAATCAGAGTCAAGATGGCGAACACATGCTTCATAATATTTATAAACCTTCTGGTTATTATCTTTTAGCTAATTTTAGCTGATAAATGTGCAACACGCACGGGAGCAGGAGGATGTGAATCATGAAAAGCGGAATATAGCGGATCTGGTGTTAAAGTATTCGCATTATCACGATACAGTTTAACCAAAGCTTTAATTAACGTTTGTGGCTGACTTTGTTCCGCGGCAAAATCATCCGCCTCAAACTCATGTTTTCTGCTTAAAAATGACATTACTGGTTGCAGGTAAATACTGAATAAAGGCATGACCATACTAAATAACACAAGTGCCATGTAATTTGAGGCATGACTTACCCCCAGTGCCTGGTAAAATGCATCCTGTTTTATTAGCCAGGCAAGAATACCGAGTCCTACCAGGGTAATCACGGCATTTAATATGAGCCCCTTGCGCACATGATGGTGTCAAAAAAGACAATACGTTTATTTTTTCCAAGGCCGGTAAAGTAAGCATTACCATGACTTGAACGTTTAGAACCATCCATTACAAAAATACCGTTGCTAGCAAAGCCGCAGCGATCCATTAATGTGGTGATTCTTTCTTTGAGTTCTTTATTTTCCAACGGCATGAACTTATTAAATAATGGTGCGATAAATGTTGGGAAAATCCACGAGATCAACAGGCCAAAGCCAAGTAAAACGGCCCATACATAGACCCACCATAGTGGCGAAGCATCTTGCATTAACCATAATATGCCCGTAACCAGTGGTACAGCTAAAACAATCGTCAATGCTGTTTGTATTATGGTATCTTTAATAAATTGTAGTGCAGTCATTCTGTTGAAACCAAAGCGTTGCTCAATCTTGAATGTTCGGAAAAGATTAAAAGGCAAATCAATAATGGCAGAAATAAACATCACGCTGAAGATAACGGCTAAGCCGGTCACTATTTCACTGTATTCTAATGAACGCATGAAATGATCAACCCATTCCAAACCGCCACCTAAAGTCCATACAAGTAGTAAGATACCGCCGTAGAGTAACTCAACTTTATTAATAGCCAGTTTTGCACTGTTATAATCCGCCGCTTTTTGGTGCTGTTCTAATGTAATTTGTTGGGAAAAAGCATCAGGCACGGAAGAGCGGTGTGCCGGGATTGCGTTTGATTTCCCGTTGAGTAGCCGGAGTTGGCCAATCAGTTAAAAAAGCAGGGCTAAAACAAATAAAATACTATACGTTTCCATAATTACCATTATATATTTAAATTAAGATCGGCAGGCAGATTAGCGTTTGCTAGAATGTTTAGCAAGTCAAAAAAACATGAATTCGACAAAAATAAAAAAGGGTATTTTATGAGCCAAAATGCGAGTAATTTAATCTGGATTGACCTGGAAATGACAGGCCTTGATACTCAAAACGATTATATTATTGAAATTGCAACAATAGTAACGGATAGCGAGCTGAATGAAATCGCTGAAGGGCCCATGTTGGCGATCCATCAAAGCGATGAAATTATGCAAGCGATGGATGAATGGAATACAAATCAGCATGGTAAATCTGGTTTAACTGAACGTGTAAAAAATAGTACGTTATCCGTCGCTGATGCCGAAAGAGAAACGTTACAATTTCTAAGTAAATATGTACCGAAAGGGGCTTCACCGATGTGTGGCAATAGCATTTGCCAGGATAGACGTTTTATGGCTCGACTTATGCCCGAACTCGAAGACTACTTTCTGTATCGAAACCTGGATGTAAGCTCAATTAAAGAGCTGGCTAAACGCTGGTCACCTGAGATAGCTAAAGGTGTTGTTAAATCAGGCGCTCATCTTGCACTCGATGATACCCGTGATTCTATCAATGAATTACGTTATTACCGCGAAAAATTCTTCAAATAACTTCCTAACAGTTCAAGCTAGTCTATATATTAAGATAATGATTAACATTTGATTGTTATCGACACATAAATATAACGATAGGGTCATGAATTTGTCGTTATAGATTGGATTTCTTACGTCAATGCTTTGGCGTTACTGAAATTTGCCTCTGTAACTAATTGTTTTAATTGGTTTTATTGCTTTTGTTGATTGCTGGTATATGTTTTGCATTAGAGTCAATAGAGAATAAAACCCTGCACTACGGGAATAAGTGAGAATGGCAGAAGAAGAACTAGAACTCGATGTAACACAGAAGAAAGGCAGCAAGACAACCGTTATCTTGCTAGTCGTCTTGATTCTACTGGTATTAATCTTTGGTGGAGTAGCCGCCTGGTTATTGCTAGGTAATGATGACAGCAGTTCATCCAGTGATGATGCTGATAAACCATTATTACCATTATCGTACTTAACATTAGTGCCGGAATTTATTATTAATTTTGGTCCGGCTTCTAAAGTGCGTTACTTACAGGTTGATTTACAGATAGCCAGTCGCGATGAAGATGCTTTAAAAACAGTGAACACCTATCGACCCGTTTTACGTAATGACATCCTGGTGTTATTAAGCGGCCAGACATTCAATGACCTCAAAGATCGCCCTGGCAAAGAAGCATTACAAAAGAAACTACTAAACACTATCAATAAAGTAGTGCTTTCTGCTGGTAAGACTTCAGAACCAGCAGAAGACAGTGACAAACAGAATACGACAGAGGACGCCGGTGCCGAAGCTAAACAGGGTCCTATTGAAAACGTTTATTTTACCAGCTTTATTATGCAGTAAGGAATCAAGATGTCTGTTAATGAACTTTTATCACAAGACGAAATTGATGCACTGTTACATGGTGTCGATGATGGTGAAGTAGAAACAGAAAACGACCTTGAGCTGCAAGATGGCGTTGCCCGTGAATTCGATTTTGCCGCACACGATCGCATTGTGCGCGGTCGCTTGCCAACACTGGAAATGATTAACGAACGGTTTGCGCGCAGTTTTCGTATAAGCCTGTTTAACATGTTACGTCGCTCTGCTGAAATATCAGTAAGCGGTGTACAAATGGTTAAATTTTCAGAATATATTCATAGTATGTTCGTCCCAACCAGCCTGAATATAGTAAAAATTCATCCTTTACGAGGATCAGCTTTATGCGTCTTCGATCCAAAATTAGTTTTTATACTTGTGGATAATTATTATGGTGGCGTTGGTCGTCATGCAAAAATTGAAGGCCGTGAGTTTTCTGCTACTGAACAACGGGTTATTAGTCTGGTGTTAAAAGATGCATTTAAAGACCTGGAGAATGCGTGGAAGCCAGTCATGCATGTAGATTTTGAATTTTCTAGCATGGAGGTAAATCCTCAATTTGCCAACATAGTCAGCCCTACCGAAGTTGTGGTGGTTTCTACTTTTCATGTTGAGTTAGATGGCGGTGGTGGTGACTTTATGGTGACCATACCTTACTCAATGGTAGAACCTATCCGGGATTTACTTGATGCAGGTATTGCCAGTGATGTAGCAGATAAAGACGAACGCTGGGTTATTTCACTTCGTGAAGAAATAAAACTCGCAGAGGTCGACATATCATGCAGTTTAACTGAAGTTGAATTACCTCTTGAAAAAGTTCTGAATTTAAAAGAAGGAGACATTTTACCTATATCTATGCCTGACACGGTGACACTACGAGCAGAAGATATACCGGTATTAAGGGGAAAAGTTGGCGAATCTAGAGGAAGCAAGGCTGTAAAAATAATAGAAGCAGTTGATCATAAGATAGATAAAGAGTTGGCTGGTTTAAGTGTAACGAAAATAGAAAATAAAGGTGAGCATCATGAGTGATGGTGACGACGATACTATGGATGATTGGGCTGCTGCAATGGAAGAAGCAGGTACGCCAATGGAAGAAAGTGATTCAACATCTGTATTAGGTGCGGAAAGTGTTTCTCTGGACAAGTTACAAGCTAGTGAAAGTTCAGGTACCGCCGAAGATCTTAATCTCGATGTAATTTTAGATATACCGGTGACCATCTCAATGGAAATCGGCAGTACTAAAATTAACATTCGTAATTTATTACAACTAAATCAGGGCTCGGTAGTAGAACTTGATCGAATGGCTGGTGAGCCTCTGGATGTTGTAGTAAATGGTACTTTAATAGCACATGGAGAAGTCGTTGTTGTTAATGAAAAGTTTGGCATACGGTTAACCGATATTATTAGCCCTGCTGAACGAGTTAAAAAGCTTAAGTAGTCGGTGC
The DNA here is from genome assembly GCA_947258695.1 of uncultured Ectothiorhodospiraceae bacterium. Classification (GTDB taxonomy): domain Bacteria; phylum Pseudomonadota; class Gammaproteobacteria; order UBA6429; family Thiohalophilaceae; genus JAGLTQ01. Next base: position 98,517 of record CAMYJG010000001.1, read on the forward strand.
TTGAAAATGCGTTTTATTACATCTTTCTTTTTATTGACTTATGTACAGCTTTGCAATGCGGCAGTAGAAGCCAATACGACTAGAAACAATAACATTCCTTCGTTAACGAATGAACCTGTTGGCCTTGGTAATTATCTGCAAATGTTCTTTGGTTTATTTATCATTGTTGCACTAATAATTGGTATGGCCTGGTTTATGCGCCGTATGGGCAGTATGAGTGGCGTTACAACCGGAAACTTGAAAGTTCTTGGCGGTATCTCGGTAGGACAACGGGAACGGGTAGTGTTAGTACAAGCAGGTGATACTCAGCTATTAGTTGGTGTTGCACCGGGAGAAGTGCGTACCTTACACGTAATGGATGAAAAAATTGTAAACACCGAATCAAGCCATACAGGTAACGTTTCTGGTTTTGCTGATAAATTACAAGCAGCAATAAAAAAACGGAGTACCTCATGAGAATAAAGCAAAATAGCTTTATCTCATTAATGACAGGCATAGTCATTTTTCTTGCATTAATACCGCTACAATCAGTTTCTGCAGAGTCAGGTTTGCAAGCAGTTACCGTCACAACTACGGCAAGTGGTGAGCAATCATATTCTGTCAGTATTCAAATATTAATGTTAATGACGGTCTTAACATTTTTGCCCGCCGCATTAATGATGATGACGTCTTTTACCCGAATAATTATAGTTTTGTCTATTTTACGCCAGGCACTAGGATTAATGCAGGCGCCCTCATCACAAACACTGATTGGATTATCCTTGTTTTTAACTTTTTTTATAATGGCTCCCGTTTTTGATCGCATTAATACCGAAGCATTACAGCCATACTTAAATGAAAAAATCACTATACAAGATGCAGCAAATGCAGCAGGCAAACCGTTGCGACACTTTATGTTTGGTCAAACCCGGGAAGCAGACATAATGACTTTTTCACAGATTGCTGGCCATGATAAATTTAATTCACATGCAGAAGTACCTTTTTCTATATTGGTACCTGCCTTTGTTACCAGCGAATTAAAAACGGCTTTTCAAATTGGTTTTTTATTATTCATACCTTTTCTGATTATTGATTTAGTCGTAGCCAGTGTATTGATGTCTATGGGTATGATGATGTTGTCGCCTATGGTTATCTCTTTACCATTTAAAATTATGCTGTTTGTATTAGTGGATGGGTGGAACCTAATAATCGGCACATTAGCTTCCAGCTTTTACGTTTAAGAGGATATATTATGAGTCCTGAAGATGTACTAACGATATTTCAATACGCATTACAGGTTTTATTAATGTTAATACTCGTGATACTTATTCCTGCATTACTCGTCGGCTTGTTAGTCAGCATGTTTCAGGCAGCAACACAAATCAATGAGATGACATTAAGTTTTATTCCTAAACTAATTATTACTGTTATCACGTTAATGATTGCTGGGCCATGGATGCTACGCTTAATTATTGAATATAGTCAGCAACTAATACGTGATATCCCATACCTGGTTGGTTAATTGTGATTATTCCTGCTGCAGAAATAACCGCTTTAATTGGCGCTTACTTATGGCCATTATTCCGGGTTTCAGCCATGGTCGCAGCAGCACCTGTTTTCGGTACACGCAGCGTACCAGCAAAAGTTAAAATCATGATTGCTTTAGCAATCACGTCCATCCTTGTACCTATCTTGCCAGTACCAGAGGTCAATGTATTCAGCCCGCTAGCAATTATAATTATTGCTCAGCAAATATTAATTGGATTGATTATCGGCTTTAGTGTGCAACTTGTTTTTAGTGCCGTCATTACCGGCGGACAAATTGTTGCAATGCAAATGGGTTTAGGTTTTTCATTGATGGTTGACCCGCAAAATGGTGCACAATCTCCTGTATTAAGCCAGTTTTATATAGTCTTGGTTATGCTGGTTTACCTGGCAATCAATGGGCACCTTGTTTTAGTTGAAGTACTGGCCGAAAGCTTCAGAACAATGCCAATCTCCGCACAAGGTTTGGTTGCTGATGACTTTATGCAAGTTGTACGTTGGGGTACTAATATTTTTGCAGGTGGTATGGCCATCGCATTACCTGCTATTGCCTCTTTACTAGTGGTAAATATTGCTTTTGGTGTTATGACACGTTCAGCGCCACAACTTAATATCTTTGCTATTGGTTTTCCAATTACTATGTTATTAGGTTTTGCACTGGTAATGGTGACATTACCTAATGTTGGTCCAAAATCAATTACCTTGTTCAGTGATGTCTATCACTTGATACAATCGATTCTAGGTATTAAGTAATGGCTGAAGATACTGGTCAGGAACGTACCGAACAGCCCACCCCGCGACGAATTCAGCAAGCGCGGGAAAAGGGCCAGGTCCCCACATCACGTGAATTAAATACTATGTTGATGATGTTAATTGCCGGAACCAGCATTATGTTTATTGGCCCAGGCATCGTTACAGACTTTCAGGATATGTTTCATCGCTACTTGAATATAAGCCGCGAAAATATTTTCGATATCACTTCTATGCCTGTGATGCTTGAAACTGCAATTATTGATGCACTAATAACATTATCACCTTTTTTTGCATTAATGGTTATATCCGCTGTAGCCGGACCATTAATGATGGGAGGAGTGACCTTCAGCACCCAGGCAATGTCATTTAAATGGGAAAAATTAAATCCTGTTACCGGGCTTGGACGCGTTTTTTCTAAGAAAGGTTTGGTAGAACTGGTTAAAGCATTAGTGAAATTTATTATTATTGCTACAACCGCCATATTATTTTTATATACACAGATTGATGTTTATCTTGGCCTGGGTAGTGAACCATTAGTTCAAGCATTACCACATATGGCCAACTTATTGATCTGGTCTTTTCTAGCTATTGCTTCTGTACTCGTTTTCATCGCTTTAATTGATGTGCCATTCCAGATTTACGATTACACACAACAATTAAAAATGACATTCCAGGAAATACGGGATGAGAACAAAGATACAGAAGGTAATCCAGATGTGCGTGGTCGTGTTAAAACTGTACAACGTGAAATGGCTCAGCGCCGTATGATGGCAGAAGTACCTAAAGCGGATGTTATTATAACCAACCCGGAGCATTATTCTGTTGCTATTAAGTACGATCAAGACTCAATGACTGCACCAGTCGTAGTTGCAAAGGGTGTAGATATTATCGCAATGCAAATCAGAACGATTGCACGTGAACACGAAGTGCCGATATTACAGGCGCCACCATTAGCACGTGCTTTACATCATACCACCGAAATCGATGAAGAAATTCCGGCTGCCTTATATTTAGCTGTTGCTCAGGTATTAGCCTACATCTTTAAATTACGCACTGATTCTCGTTGGCATAAAAAGAAAAAAGAACACAAGTTAAGCAACCTTCCCATCCCGGAAGACATGCAATTTGATAAATAAACTTAATAGTTAAAGGTATAAAAGTGGCAGAGCAAACTGTTTTAGTTGATAACATGAAAAGTATGACCCGCAACGGTTTAGGTGCACCGCTATTATTATTGGTTATGATGGCCATGATAGTCGTGCCCCTGGCACCATTTATGCTGGATGTTTTTTTTAGCTTTAATATTTCACTTGCCCTGGTTGTTCTATTAGTGACTGTATATAGCCTGCGACCTTTAGACTTTTCATTATTTCCAACCATCTTGCTGGTGACAACATTATTAAGGCTTGCTTTAAATGTTGCCTCAACACGTATAGTTTTACTCGAAGGTCATACCGGTGGTGATGCCGCTGGTCAGGTAATAAAAGCATTTGGTGAATTTGTAATTGGTGGTAATTATGCAGTTGGTATTATCGTATTCGCCATCTTGGTAATCATTAACTTTGTAGTTATTACTAAAGGTGCAACACGTATATCTGAAGTAAGCGCGCGTTTTACTTTAGATGCCATGCCCGGTAAACAAATGGCTATCGATGCTGACTTAAATGCTGGCCTGATAGATTCTGATGACGCACGTCGATTAATATACTCGGTGGTTTAGTGATTGGCATGCTACAACATGATCTGAGCTTTGCTGTAGCGGCTAAAAATTATGTTTTATTAACTGTCGGTGATGGTCTGGTTGCTCAAATTCCAGCCCTGTTACTTTCCACAGCGGCAGGTATTATCGTTACACGTGTATCCAGCACCCAGGATATGGGTGAACAGGTATTAAGTCAGTTGTTTAAAAAGCCAAAAGCTCTGGCTGTTACTGCATCTATTCTTGGTGTTATGGGTATTATTCCAGGAATGCCACATTTTGCTTTTTTAACCTTAGCTATTGCCAGTGGACTTGCGGCGTACTTCTTATATCAGAAACAAGCACAACCTGTTGTTGAAGAGCCGACTGTTGAGAAGGTGGAACAACCTCCAGAAAGTCGTGAATTAAGTTGGGATGATGTCACACCCGTCGACACTATCGGGCTCGAAGTTGGCTACCGCCTGATTCCTATGGTCGACAAAGATCAAGGTGGCCAGTTAATGGCAAGAATTAAAGGTGTACGAAAAAAACTATCTCAGGAGCTGGGCTTTCTTATTCCGGCAGTGCATATTCGGGATAACCTGGAATTACCACCAAATGGATACCGTATTACATTAATGGGTGTCAGCGTTGGTGAAGCGGATATACAGCCGGAAAAAGATATGGCGATTAATCCGGGCCAGGTATATGGCACGATATCCGGAGTAGAAACAAAAGATCCTGCTTTTGGTTTGGATGCTTTGTGGATTGAAGGCGCACAACGTGATCATGCACAGACATTAGGATATACCGTCGTTGACTCTAATACCGTGATAGCGACTCATTTAAGCCAGTTATTACAAACACATGCCAATGAATTACTCGGCCATGAAGAAGTACAACACTTATTGGATAAACTCGCTGAATCAGCACCTAAGCTGGTAGAGAACCTGGTACCCGATACCTTGAACTTAGGCATTATTGTTAAAGTACTTCAAAGCTTGCTAGCTGAAGGCATTCCGGTCCGTGATATACGGACGATCGCCGAAACATTGGCAGAACATGCCAGTCGAAGTCAGGATCCTGACGAACTCACAACAGCAGTTCGTACCTCACTAGGACGTATGATCGTCCAACAAATCAATGGCATGGCGGCTGAGCTCTCTGTTATCACCCTGGATCCAAATCTGGAACAGTTGTTGCATCAAGCAGTACAGGCAGACGGAGTAGGTGGCGTCGAACCAGGTTTAGCTGAGCGCTTATTTACGGCTTTACAAGAAAGCGTTCAGAAACAAGAAGCAATGGGACAACCTGCAGTACTTCTTGTTTCAGGCCTGATTAGAACGATGTTAGCCAGGTTTGTAAAACATACCATTCCTAACTTACATGTTCTGTCATATAACGAGATTCCTAGTGACAAACAGATTCGAATTGTTGCAACCGTTGGACAATAAGACTCAGATGAGCATTGAAGCTCACCAGGGATCAGTAAATACGATATAGCCTTGGACTGTAAACAGTCTGATTAACTGGGGCAGAGAAAGATGAATATAAAACGATTTGTAGCCGATGATATGCGAACCGCATTGCGTAAAGTGAGTGAAACACTGGGTCCTGATGCCGTGATTTTATCAAACAATCGAATAGATGAAGGAATCGAGATTGTTGCTGCCATTGATTATGATGAATCATTAATTGGTGAACCTGAAACAAGTTCAGAAATTAAACAAAATCCTTTTATTCATAATGATGCAGAAGTTACGTCCTCTCATATTGAAAAAAGAAATCGTGATGCCGCGTATGATGATCTGCGTTACGGCAGAAACATCCCTGTAACTGATGACAAGCCTTTAACAAAACCATATCAACCGACTAACTTTTCCGCTCAGCCCGAGTTACAACAGCATGCACAAGTGAATGAACATTTATGGACTGAAGAACCTGCTTTTATGGAAATGCAGTCGGAACTAAAATCATTAAGAGGTTTACTGGTAAATCAATTATCCGGTCTAAGCTGGGGCAATGAAGTTCAATACCATCCATTACGTGCACGACTATTACAACGCCTAATGTCATTAGGCCTGAGTCCAAAACTTGCAAAAGACATCGCTGCAAATGTTAACGAAGAAAAAGATTTTGAACACAACTGGCGTCTGGCTTTAGGAGAGCTCGCTCATCGTCTGCCAGTTGGAGAAAATGAAATTATTGAAAAAGGCGGTGTCGTTGCACTTGTTGGTGCTACTGGTGTTGGTAAAACAACAACCATTGCCAAGCTTGCAGCCCGTTATACTTTAAAACATGGCCCACATCGTGTGGCTTTAATTACTACGGATAATTACCGTGTCGCAGCACAGGAGCAACTACGCAGCTATGCACGTATCATGGGTATCCCCATGCGTATTACAGGTGATGCAGATAGTTTGCGTGAAGCCCTTGATAGCCTGCGAGACAAGGAGTTAATTTTAATTGATACCGCCGGTATGAGTCAGCGCGATATGATGTTAAATAAACAGTTTGCTATGTTGCAAGCAGAGGGTTTACCCCTGATAAAAATATACCTGACATTAGCAACTAATTGTCAACGCGGGGTGCTCAATGAAACAGGTGATAAATTTAAAGAAATGAATTTATCTGGCTGCATATTAACTAAAGTTGATGAAACAACCAGCATGGGTGGCGCTTTAACAGTTGCCATCGAAAACGACCTGGAAATTTCATATTTTTGTGATGGCCAGCAAGTACCTGAAGATATTCATTTAGCCCGGGCTCACAATATTGTAAGTCGAAGTGTCTCTGTTATGCAGCATATGGCAACGACGAATAGTTACGATGAGACGACATCACTCACAGTAGGTGGTATGGTAGCAAATGGAAATGGTTGATATTGTAGATTTTCCCGATAAACTCGATCAAGCCGCAGGATTAAGACGAATGGCAAAACCAAAGCCCGTTAGAGTTATAACAATTGCAAGTGGTAAAGGGGGTGTTGGAAAAACCAACGTTTCAGTTAACCTCGCTGTAGCACTTGCTTCTCAAAATAAAAATGTCACTATACTGGATGCTGATTTAGGCCTGGCAAATATTGATGTCATGCTAGGTCTCCATTCAGACAAAAACTTGTCGCATGTTATGAAAGGCGAATGCGAACTTGAAGAAATATTACTTGATGGCCCTAATGGCATAAAAGTTATACCTGCATCTTCTGGTATTAAAAATATGGCAGAGATGTCTCCTGCAGAACATGCCGGTCTGGTAAGCGCTTTTAGCGAACTTAGTCATGATATAGATGTATTATTAGTTGATTCAGCAGCAGGCATTTCAGAAAGTGTAGTGAGCTTTTCACGTGCAGCACAGGAAGTCATTATAGTTGTATGTGATGAACCTGCTTCTATTACTGATGCCTATGCTTTAATAAAACTTCTCAGTAGTGAACAAGATATATTTAAATTTCATGTTTTAGCTAACATGGTGTCTGGTCCACAGCAAGGCAGGGAAGTGTATGACAAGTTAGCGAAAGTATCGAATCGTTTTCTTGATGTTGCGTTAGATTATATCGGTCATATACCTTACGATGAGCACTTACAGAAGGCTGTTAAGCGTCAAAAATCCGTCGTTGAAGTCTTTCCACGCAGCAGAGCAGCGCAATCATTTCAAACATTGTCAAAAAAGGTAAACAATTGGCCTATACCCACTGCATCAGGTGGACACCTTGAGTTTTTTGTGGAAAGGTTAGTGTCGGGATCAACATTGGAGGTTCTGCCATGAATGGCATAGCAGCATATTCAGAACAACAACCTAACTATACCGATGATATGGTAGAGCGTCATGCACCTCTCGTTAAGAGAATTGCATGTCATTTAATTAACCGTTTACCTGCTTGCGTACAACTTGAAGACATGGTTCAGGCTGGCATGATTGGTTTGTTAGAAGCTACCGGAAAGTATGACGAATCACAAGGCGCCAGTTTCGAAACATATGCTGGCATTCGTATTCGTGGTTCAATGTTAGATGAAATTCGTAAGAACGATTGGGCGCCTCGCTCAGTTCATCGTAAAGCCCGGCAAGTAGCCGAAGCAGTCCGCGAAATTGAAAACGAACATGGCAGAGATGCACGAGATATAGAAATTGCCGAAACTCTCGACATGAGTTTAGGTGAATATTACAAAATTCTGCAGGATAATAGTTACCATAAAGTACTTAGTGTCGATGATACTAGTGTCACAACTGGTGAGACTATGCTTGATAGCATGTCTGATAATGCGCCAGGCATTCTTGATGGTATGCATAAAGATGATATGCAAAAACTGTTATCAGAAGCGATCGCAGGATTACCTGAACGCGAACGTTTAGTCATGGCGCTTTATTACGATGAAGAACTTAATTTGCGCGAAATAGGCGCTGTTATGGGTGTCAGCGAATCACGTGTTAGCCAGATTCATAGTCAGGCTATTATTCGCTTACAATCACGTATGTCTGTTCGTCCTGAATGAGAGTAACGCTAAATTATCCATACTTTTATTCACGTTACTTTCACTTTTTACCCACTTTTTGACCAAAACCCTCTCTAAAATAATTATTTAAAAAGATTTCAACACTTTTTAAACATTGTTTTCTTCTTTTCCTTAAGAAATCTCGCTAACTGGCCGATAACTTTCATAACTATAGTGATAATTCTTGCTTTAATACGCCTTTATTATAGTCAGGAATAATCGGTTTAAATGTGTACTGCGGAGGATAACTTGTGGACACGGATATGAAAATTCTTGTTGTAGATGATTTTTCTACAATGCGTCGAATAATTAAAAATTTACTACGAGACTTGGGCTTCAATAATACCAGTGAAGCTGATGATGGGTTAACTGCATTACCAATGCTAAAGAGTGGTGACTTTGATTTATTAGTCACTGACTGGAATATGCCTGGTATGCAAGGGATTGATTTGCTCAAGGCCGTAAGAGCAGACGAAAACCTACAAAATATACCTGTCTTAATGGTAACAGCTGAACAGAAAAAAGAACAAATTGTTGAAGCTGCTCAGGCTGGTGTTAATGGCTATATTGTAAAACCCTTTACTGCTTTAATCCTAAAAGAAAAGCTAGAAAAGATTTTTGCACGCATTAATTAATGTAGTTAGGGATTTAAATCATGATAGAAGACGAAGAACTTATTACTGACGACAATATTGCCAGGGTAAAAGATCTGTTAGTTTGCATGGAAAAAGGTCATGAAGAAGAGGCAATTGAAATCATTGATGAGTTAACGACAATTCGTGAGACTGAACTTTACCAGGATATGGGTAAGCTGACTCGAGAATTACATGATGCAATTTCAAATTTTGGTGTTGATGATTCAATAAGTATCATGGCAGAAAAAAGTATTCCCGATGCCCGGGAAAGATTGAATTATGTTATTTCTAAAACAGATGAAGCTGCAAATAGCACTTTAGAAGCGATTGAAGAATCAATTCCGATATGTGACAACTTAAATGATCAGGCATCAGAATTGCATACATCATGGCAGAAGTTTACTAATCGAGAGTTATCGGCTGATGAGTTTCGTGCTTTAAGTAAAAATATTGAGGCGTTTTTCACAAAAACTCAAGATATGGGAACAGTAAAAGACCATTTAACGGCTATATTGCTTGCACAAGAATACCAGGATTTAACCGGACAAATAATCAAGAAAGTGATTAACCTGGTAGGTGAAGTAGAAGATAAATTAATAGGATTAATACAAATAACCGGCGCTCCACAGGTTGATGAAAGTAAAGCAAAAGATGATGCCGCAGAACTGGATGGCCCACCTGTTCCAGGCCTTGCACACAAAGATACAGTATCAGGCCAGGATGAAGTAGATGATTTACTTTCTAGCCTGGGATTTTAATAATGAAGTTGGAAATTTAGTACTATGGATGATGAATTACTAGAGGATTTTTTAATTGAAGCAGGCGAAATTCTTGAGCAACTGAATGAACAGTTGGTTGAACTCGAGAATAGTCCTGAAGATTCAGATCTATTAAATGCCGTTTTTCGTGGATTCCATACGATTAAAGGCGGTGCAGGTTTCCTAGCAATAGATGTGATGGTTGCAATTTGTCATCGTACTGAAGATATTTTTAATATGCTTCGTAATGATGAAATTAAAATTGATAACCATCTGATGGATACAGTTTTACCGGTACTGGATGTATTAAACGCTCAGTTTGATGCATTACGCAGTGGTGAAGATCCCGAGGCGGCAGAGCCAGAATTATTAAGTGGACTAGAAGCTATAATCTCAGGTGACAGTGCAGCAACAGAAAGTCCTGACGAAGTACCTCCAGAACCAGCTGCAGAACAAAGTGAATCTGAAGATATTACTGATGATGAGTTTGAAGCCATGCTTGATGAGGCTGCTGCTAAAAAAGCTGAATCAGATACAGGTTCTTCATCAGATGAAATAACAGATGAAGAATTTGAATCGCTACTTGATGACTTGCATGGTAAAGGTAAGTTCTCTGAAGAACCAATTTCTACTCCTGAAACAACAAGCACAGCAACAAATAGTGATGAAATAAATGAAGATGAATTTGAATCACTGTTAGATGATATACATGGCAAAGGGTCTTTCTCAGCTGATAGTGCTTCAGCTAAAGCCAATGCCACAGATAAAAATGAAAAGAGCTTCGAAGAAAGTAAAAAAGATGATGAAATCTCAGAAGATGAATTTGAAGCACTTTTAGATGATATACATGGTAAAGGTTCATTTTCAGCCGGTTCAGAAGAAGCAGCTGAAGATAAGCCTAAAGTTGAAGCCACACCTCCAGCTAAGACGAAGCCACCAGCTAAAAAAGAAAAGCCGATAGCAGAGACAAAAGCGACAACGCCTGATAAAGAAGCTAAACCAAAAGCAGTTAAAGACGCTAAGCCTGCTGCTGAAACATCAGTGCGTGTTGATACAAGTCGACTCGATGAAATTATGAATATGGTTGGTGAGTTAGTATTAGTAAGAAATCGTATATCACGTTTAGGTTCAGATGGTGGCGATTCTTCAAGCGAAGAAATGTCAAAAGCCATTGCTAATCTTGATTTAGTTACTGCTGATTTACAATTATCAGTTATGAAAACAAGAATGCAACCTATCAAAAAAGTCTTTGGTCGTTTCCCCCGGGTTGTTCGTGACTTGGCACGCAGTCTTAAAAAAGACATTAAGCTTGATATGGTTGGGGAAGATACCGATCTTGATAAAAATTTAGTGGAAGCGTTGGCTGATCCTTTAGTCCATCTGGTCAGAAACTCAGTTGATCATGGTGTAGAAATGCCAGACGAACGTGAAAAAGCAGGAAAACCACGTCAGGGTAATGTTGTGCTCTCTGCCTCACAAGAAGGTGATCATATTTTATTATCAATTACTGATGATGGCGGTGGAATGGATGCCGATAAGCTTAGAAACATCGCAATCAACAAAGGCATACATGATAAAGAATCCGCCTCACGCTTAACTGATGTTGAATGTTATAACCTGATCTTTGCTCCTGGTTTTTCTACTAAGGAAGAAATTTCAGATATATCAGGTCGCGGTGTCGGTATGGACGTGGTCAAAACAAGCATCACATCTTTAAATGGATCAATAGAAATTGATTCCGAGTTAGGAAAAGGTACCATTATCAACATTAAGGTACCACTGACACTGGCGATTATGTCTACCTTAATGGTCAGGTTAAAAGAGCAGCTTTTCTCATTACCATTAGTGAATGTGAATGAAATATTCCACCTGGATTTAACCAAGACTAATGTCATGGATGGTAAACGTGTCGTACTTGTCAGGGGTAAAACCTTGCCTCTTTATTATCTCAACAACTGGTTAGTAAATGGTGAAAGTAATGCACCTTTACCAAAAGAAGGGCATGTAGTTGTTGTACATATTGGAACGCAAAAAGTTGGCTTTATTGTTGATGAATTAATTGGTCAGGAAGAAGTTGTTATAAAACCACTCGGTGCAATGTTACATGGTATTTCAGGTTTGGCAGGAGCGACGATAACCGGTGATGGAGGAATTGCGCTTATCCTTGATATTCCGGGTTTAATGAAAATGTATGCGTAAATTATATTATCTTAGTGATATGAATAAATACGTAGTGAGGAAAGGTGAATGCCAACCCGTGTTTTAATTGTAGATGACTCCGGATTTTTTCGGCGTCGGGTAAAAGAAATACTTGAAGAAGATCCAATGATAACGGTAATTGGTGATGCGGCTAATGGTCAGGAAGCAATTGATAAGTCGGCAGAGTTAAAACCGGATGTCATAACCATGGATATTGAAATGCCGGTGCTGGATGGGATTAAAGCTACAAAAAAAATCATGGAAGTAAATCCAACGCCTATCGTTATGTTTTCTTCATTAACCACTGAAGGTGCTAAAGCCACATTAGAAGCGCTTGAAGCAGGTGCGTTAGATTTTTTACCTAAGCGTTTTGAAGATATTTCACAAGATCGAGATGAAGCTAAAAAATTACTCTGTCAACGAGTACGTGCAATTGCACAGCAAAAACACAGCTTAAAGAAAATAGCGCCTAAAGTTAAGGTAGATAAGACCGAGCCTGTTAAGTCCAAACCCACAACGGTAACAGCAGCGACAAATAAAGCTCCTGTTAGAATAGGTAAAAGCGGTGGAGTTGATTTGGTTGCGATTGGCACTTCAACAGGAGGGCCACTAGCATTACAAACGGTTCTTGTCGATTTACCCGCTAACTTTTCAAAACCCATTATCATTGTTCAACACATGCCTGCAACATTCACTCCTGCCTTTGCTAAGCGTTTAGATCAGTTATGTAAAATCACTGTTAAAGAAGCAGTTGATGGTGACAAATTACAACCCGGAGTCGCCTTGTTAGCACCGGGTGGAAAACAAATGTTAATTGAAGGACGAGCAGGTAGTGCCACAGTAAAAATTATTGATAGTGAACCAAGTTTAACCTACAAACCCTCTGTCGATATTACTTTCAGATCAGTTAACAAAGTATTTCCAGCAAAAACCCTGGCAATTGTATTAACGGGTATGGGTGCAGATGGAAGAGAAGGAGCACGTAGTTTAAAAACTCAAGGTTCAGAAATATGGGCGCAAGATGAAGAAAGTAGTGTGGTTTATGGTATGCCAGCCGCCGTTGTTGATGCCGGTTTGGCGGATAACATTCTAAGCCTGGACGATGTCTCTAAAGCAATTATTAAACGAATATGAAAATTGATTTTTTAACAATTTCAGGTTTATTAATAGGTGTTGCAGCCATTCTGGTTGGACAACACCTTGAAGGTGGTGCGATATCTACTTTAATTAATGGCCCTGCAGCATTAATTGTAATTGGCGGTACCCTGGGTGCAGTTATGTTGCAATCACCTATATTAATTTTTGTGCGTGCGATAAAAATGTTGTGGTGGACGATTAATACACCTCAGTTTGATACTGAAGCAGTGATACAAAAAATATTAAGCTGGAGTAACATTGCTCGCCGTGAAGGATTGCTCGGGCTAGAAAATCTTGAAGATGCGGAAACTGATCGTTTTTCAAAAAAAGGGTTACAACTATTGATAGATGGTAGCGAGCCTGAAGCAATACGTACGATACTAGAAGTTGATATTCATACCCGGGAGAATTTTGATTTACAGGCAGCACGGGTTTACGAAAGTATGGGAGGGTATAGTCCTACCATTGGTATTATTGGTGCAGTATTAGGATTGATACAGGTGATGGGTAATCTTTCTGATCCGGGTAAACTAGGTGGAGGGATTGCAGTTGCCTTTGTTGCAACAATATATGGTGTTGCATTGGCTAACCTTGTTTTTCTCCCTGTTGCAAATAAACTCAAAAGCATTGTAACGACTGACGCTCATTTCAGCGAAATGATTATTGAAGGCCTAGTATCAATCGCTGAAGGTGAGAATCCTCGTAACATTGAGACTAAATTGTTAGGTTTCTTGCGCTAAATGTTAGCAGGAATCAATTATGGCAAGAAAAAAACCCATATCTCATGAATCTGATAATACTGATCGTTGGATGGTATCCTATGCTGACTTCGTAACATTATTATTTGCCTTTTTTGTTGTGATGTATGCAATATCATCAGTTAATGAAGGAAAATACCGGGTTTTAGCAGACACCATGACGGATGCTTTTAAGGTAGCTCCTAAATCACCCGATCCTATTCAAATAGGTAAAGAATCAAAAGCTGTTAGTAGTACCTCTCAAAATGAAATTATAAAAACTATTAAAGTTCTGCCAAAACCCGAACGTACTTATGAACGTGAAATGAAGCAGATAGCAGAAACTGTCAGTCAGTCTGTTCAACCACTTATCGATAAAAAATTGATTAAAGTTACCCAGCATAAACTCTGGGTAGAAATTGAGATGAACAGTAAAATTCTGTTTTCTAGTGCGGATTCTGAATTAGAAGATGAAGCTTTACCTGCTTTAAAATCTTTAGCACAAGTACTAAAAGCTCTGCCAAATGCGATTGATGTTGAAGGTCATACTGATAATATCCCTATCAATAACGAATTATTTCCATCTAACTGGGAATTATCAGCTTCTCGAGCTGCCAGTGTTGTACATTTATTTACAAAATATGGGGTAAATCCTAGCCGCTTGTCTTCGATCGGTTACGCTGAATACAGACCAATAGCAAGTAATAGTACAGCAGATGGCCGTTTACGTAACCGTAGAGTAAAAGTCGTTATTCTGGCGGATAAAAATGCGCGCCGAATAGTAGAAATTGATCGCGATATAGGCCAAGCTGAAAGAAGTAATAGTACGTCAACAAACGGCAAAAATGCAGGCGCGGAAGGTGGATCGTGAAAATCTGGGCAGTAGCCAATCAGAAAGGCGGGGTGGGTAAAACTACAACCGCGGTATCACTTGCAGGTCACCTGGCGACTCAAGGTTCACGCGTATTACTTGTCGATATGGATCCGCAAGGTTCAATGACGTCTTACTTTGGTTATGATCCAGATGACATGCCCCGAAGCATATATAACTTGTTTCAACTGGATGATTTTTCTTATCAAAATATTTCACCACTACTCACTGATACCAAGGTAGATTATTTAAAACTTTTACCCGCATCTACAGCATTAGCGACACTGGATCGGCAGCTCGGTACTAAAGAGGGTAAAGGACTGGTACTTAAGAAAACATTGTCCTCGTTAGATCAACACTTTGATTATGTACTAATTGACTGTTTACCCATGTTAGGCATTCTTATGGTTAATGCTTTAGCTGCGTGTGATACATTATTATTACCTGTGCAAACCGAATTTTTAGCACTTAAAGGTTTAGATAGAATGATGCATACACTGGATATGATTACTAAATCCAGGAAAATACCACTTCCTTCAACAATTGTTCCTACTATGTTCGACAGACGTACACGCGCATCGACTGAAAGCTTAAGGGCATTAAGAGAAAAGTACCAGGATAAAGTCTGGGATTCAGTGATTCCGGTTGATACACAGTTCAGAGAGGCTAGTCGTCGTGGTTTACCAATTTCTTTAATGAATAAATCTTCTCGTGGTTCTAAAGCTTATGCGGCATTATTACATGCTTTATTGCATCCTAAACAAGAACCACATTTAAAACTGGTTAGCTCTTAACATGGCTAAAAATAACTCAAATACCCTGGTAGATGAGAAGCTTGCTGTCTCATTATTTCTTGACTCACTGTTACGTGAGCCCGAGGTTGAAACAGTAGAAACGACACCTGAAATTAAACCTGTTATTGAAGTTCAGCAACCTGAGGTTAAACTTACACCAGATATTGAGTTAAAAGAAACAATTCCAGAGCCTGTTGTTGAAGTTAAACCTGATGTATCTGTTCAAGTTGAAGACAAGATAGATACTAAACATGAGACAACGACGGATGCAAAACCCGCTTCAATTATTCCGGAATGGGCTAACGAACCTTTTCAAATTTTACTTTTTGAAGTAGCAGGACTAAAACTAGCCGTTCCCCTTATAGAGTTATGTGGTGTCATAGAGTGGAAAGATGAAGTTACTGAAATGCCAGGACATGCCGATTTTTACATGGGAATTCTGCGACATTTAAATTATAAAATTGCCGTCATTGATACTGCACGAATGGTATTACCCTCAAATAAGCTTGCACAATTGGCAGGTGATAATCCACGTGAGCGCGTCAATCATATCGTTTTGATTGATGACTACCGCTGGGGACTGGCCTGCGACAATATTGGCGAAGTGATTACAATTCAGCCTGACGAAGTCCGTTGGAAAACGTCAAAAAATAGCCGCAACTGGTTAGCCGGCACCGTTATTGAACATATGTGTGCTTTATTAAATAGCGAGGGCTTTGCAGTTATGTTAGAAAATGGTCAGGAACCCCATGAACGGCCATAAACCATACAAAAAACATAGCAATAGGGCAATTCAATACTAAAATTGGCATAGTAAATGCAGATTATATTTATAGTCGGTCATGTGCCAGAATATTGGCACGTATTAGGCCAGCTAAAGAAACAGGAGAATAATAAATGAATGATGTTGTAGACGAAAATGATGATTCGATTGTCCAATGGGTAACGTTTCATCTTGAAAATGAAAAATACGGCATCAAGGTTATGCAGGTTCAAGAAGTTTTGCGTATGACAGAAATTGCTCCTGTACCAGGTGCACCACATTATGTACTCGGCATTATTAATTTACGTGGTAATGTTGTTACAGTTATTGATACTCGTCGACGTTTTGGTCTTCCTGATGTCGAAAATGATGACGAAACGCGTATTGTGATTGTTGAAGCAAACAACAATGTTGTCGGAATCCTGGTAGATAGTGTTGCTGAAGTAGTTGACTTAAGTATGGCAGAGGTAGAAACAGCACCTAATGTTGGTAACGATGAAAGTTCAAAATATATTCAGGGTGTTTCAAGCCGTGAAGATGAGTTGCTAATACTGGTGGACGTGAATAAATTACTGTCCGATGAGGAATGGCAAGAGGTTGCTTCTTTGTAACTGAAGTAACTCGTCAGTCATTATGGTGATATGGTAGATATAGGAACATCTGATAAAATCACAAATTTATGGCCAACCCCTCCAAGTCGACCAGCGGATAAATCTGGTCTCAAAGATAAGTCATCTAAAGATAATCAGCGCAATAAAAAACATAAACGTAATAGTGAAGTTAAAGAGGATGGACCCGGAAAAAACATTGATGAATACGTATAACGTTTCATTAATTTAATATCACTAAGCATAGCGAGAATACCAATGGATGCACTTACTCAATACTTAAATATTTTTTCTGTAACTGAATGGTTGATGTCAGCAGTTGTTGTTGTCTTAATTATTAGTTTGATTTCCATAAAACGACAACGAAAATTACAGCTTGAACAAAATCTATCAATGCAATCATTACAACGAGATTTACGCGCACTGGCTAATGCGGCTGTTGGTGTTGGTGGAAGGGTATTAGAAATTGAACGTCATCAACGTAAACGACCAACGGTTGTTGCAACAGACAAAGTTACTCATCAATCTCAACCTCAACAAAGTGTCCCAATTAACCATGCTGCCCCTGTTGATTTTTATACAAACTCGAATCAACCATATGAACAGGCGATTCGAATGGCACAAACAGGTGCAAGTACAGATGATATTATAAATGTCTGCGGATTGAGTAAGTCTGAGGCCGAACTGGTGGCCATGATGCATCGTTTAGATCAAGCATCATAAATAAAAAAAGCCCTGTAGAATGATTTACAGGGCTTGTTCATTTAAAAATCCATTTACTAGCTTACATAACAAAAGAATCTTTAATCATCTGATTTAGTAAAGACTTGTTGTAACTCTGCTTTATTCGCTTGCGGAGCAGGAGCTGGTGCAGTGGCTTCCTTCTTAGCTGATTCAACAACTTTAGGTTTAGTATCCTGAGGTTTTGCATCAGCAACCTTGCTTATAGTCTCAACAACATTAGTCGGCGCTTTTGTTTCAACTTGAGTCATAGCGGGTTTTTCAGTCTTTACCTTTTCTACCTGGGGTTTAGGTGTTTCATGAAAAACGGGGGCATCAGGCTTCGTTTCACCGGGTTTCGTTGCTGGTGCTGACTGCTTTGCCGCGCTCTGTTGTGCAACAGCTGCAGGCTTGTTTTCAGTTTTAGCTTTATTAGCCTCCTGCTGATTAGGTGCCGCCGCTTTATTTTCAGCAGAACTTACCTGTTGGTTTGCACTTTCATTTTGATTACGCCCACCACGGCGACGGCCGCCACGCTTACCACGACGATTTTGAGATTGTGACTGATTAGCATCTTGTTTATTGCCTTTAGTCTCTTTTTTATCACGTGGCTCATGTGTTTTTTTAGACTGCTGTTGCTTTTGCTTATTATCAGCTGCTTTACGTTGTTGCGTGTTTCCTGGACGGCGATTTTGTTGTCCGCTGCGTCGACTTTGATTACGACCATTGTTGCGACGACGCTGTCCGTTATTAGCCGGTTTGGTTTTTTTATTTTCGTTTTCGCCAAAGAAAAAACGCCATATACGCGTTAAAATATTCGGTTGTGTTTGTTTGGCAGCTGGTCGAGGTGAAGCCGGACTAACCGATTTAACCACAGGTTCTTCTTTTGTAACTTTACGCGTTTCAGGGGTAACTAGATTTTCTAAACCCGGTTCTGCTGAAGTATCAATTAAGTTATAACTGCTTTGAGATGCATCTTCAGAGGACTGTTCGGTATCATCCTCCTCCCAATTTTTCATAAACAAGGCTTCTACTTGATAGCCCGCTTGTTTTAACAAGAATGCAGCAACATCGACCGGTACCTGGGCAACAATACGTGCAGTTTTTTCTTTCATCGATTCTTCTTCGACTATGCGAAGAATCGATAATGCACTCGACTCAATTCCTCGAATCGTACCTTGACCACTACAACGTGGACACACTAACTGACTGGATTCGCCTAAAGATGAACGTAAACGCTGACGAGACATTTCAAGTAAGCCAAACCTGGAAATACGGCCAACCTGAACACGTGCTCGATCAAGTTTTAATGCGTCACGCATTCTATTTTCAACTTCACGTTGATTTTTAGCCGGTGTCATATCAATGAAATCAATAACAACCAGCCCACCTAAGTCACGTAATCTTAACTGACGCGCAATTTCATCTGCTGCTTCAAGATTTGTATTTAGTGCAGTTTCCTCAATATCTCCGCCTTTTGTTGCACGTGCAGAGTTAATATCAATAGAGATTAAGGCTTCGGTATGATCAATAACTAACGAGCCACCTGATGGTAACCGAACTTCACGTTGAAAAGCCGACTCTATTTGGGTCTCTATCTGGTAACGGGTAAATAAGGGAACCGGATCATCATAGAGTTTAATTTTATGCAGATTATTTGGCATAACCTGCTCCATAAACTGACGTGCCTGCTCATAGATAGAGGGCTCATCAATGATGACTTCATTTATATCGCTGCGGAAGTAGTCACGAATGGTTCTGGTGATTAAACTGCTTTCCTGGTAAATCAAGAAAGGAGCTGGGCGATCTTTCGATGCACTATCAATTGAACCCCACAGGTTCATCAAGTAATCTAAATCCCACTGAAGTTCTTCAACACTTTTGCCAATACCCGCAGTACGAATAATTAATCCCATATCAGATGGAATATCCAGTGCTGCCAGTGCATCACGTGCTTCACTACGCGCTTCACCTTCAATTCGTCGTGATACCCCACCGGCTCGAGGGTTATTTGGCATTAAAACGGAGTAACGACCAGCAAGGCTGATAAATGTCGTTAGCGCGGCACCTTTATTGCCACGTTCTTCCTTGGCCACCTGTATAACGATTTCCTGACCTTCACGAACCACTTCTTTGATATTGACGCGCCCCGATATATCGACGCCTTCTTTGAAATAGATACGGGAAATTTCTTTGAGGGGCAAAAACCCATGGCGCTCAGATCCATAATCAACAAACGCGGCTTCTAAGCTGGGTTCGACTCGGGTGATTTTGCCTTTGTAGATATTGGACTTCTTGGTTTCGCGGATTGCGGTTTCGATGTCCAGGTCATATAAACGTTGGCCATCAACCAACGCCACACGCAACTCTTCTGACTGAGTTGCATTAAATAGCATTCTCTTCATTTTTAAACCTTTATCTGGCGCTCAACCACCGGGGGATTCGGCATAGCCGATCAGTTGGACTGTCTGTTAATTAAAACCCGCTGGTAAAAACTAATTACCTGAAAAATATCTCCAGAAGGAGTCGCCAGATTTTAATAAACTATCAGTCTCCACCGGCCTGTTTCGATTCTGGCCGTGGGAGCGCAGTTAATATTTTTTACGTACCTCCTGCAAACAGAATTAATGTGATGCAGGAGCTCTTTCTTCTATCAACATCCGATTACATCGAATGTTGCTAAACTCTCTATTCGGTGTTTATAAAATTTGCTGCTATCACAACCTCAGAAAAACAGATCAAGTGATATGCAAACCGGAATAATTTTGCGTGTAATTCCAAACACTTGTATTCAATATACCAGTGTTAGCTTGAAGCATCAACGCTTGATTTAACTGGCTTTAATCCTGATACAATAGATAAATGACAGCAAACCATCAAAAATCTCCCGCTAGCGCAACGCCAAAAGTCCAATTTGTCGAGATTAGCGCCGATCATGCAGGGCAGCGTATCGATAATTACCTATTATGCAAATTAAAGGGCGTTCCTAAGAGCATGGTATATCGAATATTGCGTAAAGGAGAGGTCAGGGTCAATAAAGGGCGTATTAAGCCAGAGTATCGCCTGAAACAGGGAGATTTGGTTAGAATTCCACCAGTTCGCCAATCTGAGAAAAAAACAGGTGGTAAAGCGTCTGATGCGGTACTACGGGATATTGAGTCCCGAATTCTATATGAAGATAAGCGAATACTTGTTATTAATAAGCCTTCTGGGCTCGCGGTCCATGGTGGTAGTGGCCTCAGTTACGGTCTAATTGAGACATTACGAGAACTTCGACCAAATGATAAACAACTTGAACTGGTTCATCGCTTGGACAGGGATACCTCGGGCTGCCTGATTGTGGCTAAAAAGCGTAGTGCATTAAGACGACTACATGAACAATTACGCGAAGGTTCGATGGACAAACGTTATCTGGCCTTACTAAAAGGTAAATGGGAGGGCACCAGTAAATGGGTAGATGCACCTTTATTGAAAAATGTCATTCGCTCTGGTGAGCGTTTAGTTTTTGTCGATGAAAAAGGTAAAGATGCGCGTACCCAATTTATTCCATTTTCGGTTGCTAAAGAAGCCAGCTTGATGGAAGTAAAACTTGATACTGGACGTACACACCAAATCAGGGTGCATGCTCAACACTTGGGATACCCTATTGCCGGTGATAGTAAATATGGTGACGATGAATTTAATCGAGAATTAAAAAAAATAGGACTCAAGCGGTTGTTCTTACATGCCTTTTCTCTGAGATTCCACTTACCTGACGTAGAAACCGGAGAAAATGTCCCCATTAAGGTAGAAGCACCACTCGATGATAAATTGTTAAAAGTATTAAAAAAACTTGAAATTGAAGTATGAAGGCTGAATTACTGTGAATCACAATGCTAAACTGATTGTATTTGACTGGGATGGAACTCTGATGGACTCAGCTGCTCATATTGTCTCATGTTTAAATAATGCAATAACAGAACTTGATTTAGCACCGAAGACCACCGATGAACTTAAAAACATTATTGGTTTAGGATTACGCGAAGCTTTATTTGCTCTCTATCCAAATGCCAGTGACAATGAACTGACAGAGCTTGTGGCACGTTACCGTGAACATTTTTTCGATCAAAAAGCCGATCCTTGTGAGTTATTTGCCGGTGCACGTGAATTAGTGGAAGAATTAAATACAAACGAATACTTTTTAGCTGTTGCCACAGGAAAAGGGCGCAATGGGCTAGATAAGGTCTTAAATGAAACCGGTATGGCTGAGTTTTTTCCTGTAACCCGGTGTGCCGACGAATCACACTCAAAACCGCACCCTCAAATGCTACTGGAAATCATTGATTATTACGGTGTTAATCCGAAAGACACCATAATGGTTGGTGACTCTGAATATGATTTACTCATGGCCAATAACGCACAAACTCATTCAGTTGCAGTCAGTTACGGCGTGCATGAAAAACAACGTTTGCTTGATTGCCAACCATTAACTTGTTTGGATAACATGCAAGAGCTACATCAATGGCTGTTAAACTAAAACCTAAAGATACTTGTAATTAAATAACATGAAAACATTTTTTAAAAAATTAAAGGATAAACTCAGCATGACTGATGAGCTAAAAAATTCAAGTAAAGAAGAATGGCAATCTGAGGTTATCAGTAAACTGGCTTTTGCCGCTGTCAATGAGCAACGACGTGCACGACGTTGGGGTATCTTTTTTAAAGCTCTGTTCTTTATCTATTTACTAGTTTTGTTAATTACCGCCATGTCTGGCCCTGATGGTAGTAGTAATTTAAGTAAAGCCAGTGTTCATACTGCACTAATAGAAGTACAGGGTGTAATAGCTGATGGTGCAGAAGCGAGTGCAGATAATATTATCCAGGGACTACGGGCAGCCTTTAAAGAGCCTAAAGCCAAAGCAATAATATTACGTATAAACAGTCCTGGAGGTAGCCCGGTACAAGCCGGCTATGTTTACGATGAAGTTAAACGCCTACGTAAAAAACATACCAACAAAAAAGTCTATGCCGTGGTAACCGATATGTGTGCATCGGGTGGCTATTATATCGCAGTTGCTGCCGATGAAATTTATGCCGACAAAGCCAGTATCGTTGGCTCAATCGGTGTTTTAATGAATGGCTTTGGATTTACTAAAGCAATGGAAAAAATGGGTGTGGAGCGCCGCTTATATACTGCAGGTGAAAGCAAAGGGTTTCTTGATCCTTTTTCAGAAGTTAAGCAATCAGATAAACAACACATACAATCCTTACTAGGTACAATTCATAAACAATTTATTGATACGGTAAAAGAAGGCCGTGGTAAAAAGCTGGTTACAGATGAAAATCTATTTTCTGGTTTAATCTGGACAGGAGAAGAGAGTGTGGCGCTAGGTTTAACAGATGGCCTGGGTAGTAGTAGTTTTGTTGCCCGTGAAATCATTGAAGCTGAAAAAATTATTGATTACACGCCAAGACCAAATTACCTGGATCGTTTTGCAGATCGTTTAGGTGTTGCCATGGCGGGAATATTTGAACGTCAGTTTAATTTGAAGTAATTAAATTTATAGAGATAGATCTAGAATAGATCTATCTCTCCACTCGCTGCTTCATCGGTACTTTCAAAACGTCTTTTCTCATCAACTAATTTACTTAGCAAATCTAATAAAGATAAACTGGAAGCTTCAGCATGCTGCATATTAAGTAATAGTTGCTCTTGAATTTCACTATTGGTTTTCCAGTTTCCTCCAAGCATATTAATCAATACATAAATATAAAGATGAGAAAATAAAGTTGATTTTTAACGACTTTCTGTCAACCATTCTTAGCTAGCTGCGTTTTATTTATATTAATAAGAATTTAATAAATTGTTTTTCGGGAGATTTTTCGTGCTAAAGAAGTTCATTTTAATCATAATCCCTTGTTTTTTAATAATTTTTACAACTTCAGCAAATGAGCGTAATACAACGCTTAGTTTAGAGGTGGGAAAAGATGAACAAGGCAACACCAATTCTATGCTCAGCGCTGATCTCACGCTCAACAAGAAAATGCATGTATTTTTTGGTGTCGGAAACAGCAAAACTCCGTCGGGTAATGACGTTATTGATAATAACCTGGCGTTTGTAGGTTTATCGAACAGGTTTACTCAAGATTGGAAATTAACGGGAATGATTGAGTACTCTGGATTAAAAGATGCATTTACCATGGTCTCAACAAGTGCTGCAATGCGATATAGTCATCCAAATGTATTTGTTGAATTAGTGCCTGCTTTTAGACGTATTCGGCTAACGACACTCGGCAACAGGCAATTAATTGTCAACAGTACGGCGCTTGGTGTTAAATCGGGTGTTTATTTAGGTGATCATTTTCGCTTAAGTGGTAGTGCATATTCATACAATTATTCCAGTGATGTGAGCAAACTTGCATCTTTTAATAGCATTCGTTTTTTTGATTTTAAAACTTTATTTCTCTCTTCAGGCTTACTTAAAGAATCATATAATATTGAAACCGGTTTAGATTTTAATAGTTTTTCCATATCGGCTGGAAAAAACCACAGCGTTTCCGCAATCGATTTTACGGATAGCGATTATGGCTATTTAGTACTGGATTACTTTTTTTCAGATGCCTGGAGTATGAGTGTGTTGGCTGGAAAATATGAGGACATACCAGAAGATGAAAATAATTTTTCGTCTTTAAGGGTAAATTATTCCTTTTAGATTTTGAACTGCTCTTTCTGTTTCAGCGAGAGCAGTTATAAAATAAAAAAGCTTTCATTTTCTAACATTCTGACTAATCGAATCAAAGGTAACCCCATTAAAGTATTCGGGTCGTCACCTTCGAGCTTATCAAATAAAACAATGCCTAATGCTTCTGACTTAAAACTGCCTGCGCAATTATAAGGCTGTTCTTTTTGTAAGTAGCTTTCAATGAGTTGTTCATCGAGTTCGCGAAAGACAACACTAAAAGGAACAACTTCAGATTGATATTGTTTTGTTGCTGAGTTGTACAAACAAAGCCCGGTATAAAATATCACTGTTTTACCCGATGCTTTTTTTAATTGCTTAACTGCATTTTCATGTGTGTGTGGTTTACCCATTATTTCATTCTTGATAACTGAAACCTGATCAGAACCAATCACCAGGGCATCATCAACCTTATCGGCTATCGCTTTTGCTTTTTCAATAGATAAACGTTCAACCAGTTGTTGCGGTGTTTCATTATCACATGCAGCTTCATCTATTTCTGGTGAAGCTGTATCAAAATCAATACCCAGTTTATCCAGGATAGCTTTTCGAAAAGGGGAGGTTGATGCAAGAATAAGTTTCATATCGGGATTATAAAGAATTGCCACGAAGGACACAAAGAACACCAAGAAAACATATAAAAAACCACGGGGAACACGGGGAGGGCACGGGGACATAAATTTCAAATTAAAAATTATCTATTGCCTTCCCAGTGTACTCCGTGTGGCCCAGGCCAGTCTCTCAACTATAAGCCTCACCATTTCCCAAGTGGTTCAAGCTTTTCTTTTCTTCGTGTTCTTTGTGTCCTTCGTGGCAATCTTTAGCCAATTTCAATTAGGGTTTCATCCGGTGTGACACTATCACCCTTGGCAACATGGATTGCTGCAACAACACCTGATATTGATGCCTGGATTTCGGTTTCCATTTTCATTGCTTCTGTAATTAATACTGGATCGCCGGCTTTTATCTCATCGCCAATATTGACCAGCACCTCTATTATAACCCCCGGCATAGATGTCGTTATATGACCCGCTTCTGTTGCCCGAGGCCGTTTACCACTTGCCGATGATTTACGTGACTGGTTATCATCTAGCTCTAATTCACTTAAGGTTTCAACCATGATTTCTTCAGGTACGCCATCAATACTTAAATAATACGGACGCATGTCCTGTGTTCGATGACCTGCACCGGTTAATCCAATGTGATAAGTTTCACCGTGTATAGTGACATTAAATTCTGTCGCAGCACTATGCCCATTACCATCAACGTTTGCTGGTTCAAGTGCTTCTGGAACAAGTTTACCTTTGTCACGTTCTTCTAAAAACGTACGACCTATATCAGGGAACATCGCATAGGTTAATACATCATCTTCGTTATGCGCCAGGTTACCGATTTCTTTTCTTAGTTTATCCATTTCATCAGCCAGTAAATCTGCAGGTCGACAATCAATGACATCTTCATTGCCAATTGCCATCTGTCTGACTTGCGGACTTACTTTTCCCGGCGCTTTACCATAGCGGCCTTGTAAATATAGTTTTACTTCATTGGTAATGGTCTTATAACGCTCACCGCTTAAGACATTGAGAACCGCCTGGGTACCGACTATTTGTGAAGTCGGTGTGACTAATGGCGGATAACCGAGTTCTTTTCTAACCAACGGAATTTCGCTAAGCACATCATTCATACGAGTAAGTGCATCCTGCTCTTTTAACTGGTTAGACAAATTAGAAATCATACCTCCCGGCACCTGGTTTACCTGAACCCGGGTATCTAGTCCTGTAAATTCACTTTCAAATTGATGGTATTTTTTTCTTACCTCGTAAAAGTAAAAACCAATTTCCTGTAACGCAACAAGATCAAGTTCACTGTCAAACTCAGTATTTTTAAAAGCGGCGACCATACTTTCTGTTGGAGGGTGACTGGTTCCATCAGCAAAAGAAGATATCGCCGTATCAATACCAAAAGCGCCATTTTCAACAGCCTTATATTGACAAATACTTGATAAGCCGGAAGTAGCATGCGAATGTAAATGAACCGGGATACTCACCTGATCAACTAATGCCTTTACTAAATCAGCTGTGACCACAGGTGTTAGTAAACCTGCCATGTCTTTAATTACAATACTGTCGCAACCCATTTTTTCCAACTCACGACCAAGACTGATAAAATACTGTAAATTGTGATCAGGGCTGGTGGTATAACAAATTGCACCCTGAGCATGTTTATTAACTTGTTTCACCGTATCAATCGATGTTTTGATGTTACGCAAATCATTCATAGCATCGAAAATACGAAAAACATCAATTCCATTTTCAGCAGCTTGTTTTACAAAGGCGCGAACAACATCATCAGCATAATGACGATAGCCTAATAAGTTTTGACCACGCAATAGCATTTGAAGACGGGTATTGGGTAAAGCCTGTCGAAGTAAACGTAAACGTTGCCATGGGTCTTCTTTTAAATAACGGACACATGCATCAAACGTTGCACCACCCCAAACCTCAAGGGACCAGTAACCTATTTTATCCAGTCGATCACAGATGGGTAACATGTCTTCAGTACGCATTCGTGTTGCAATCAGTGACTGATGAGCATCACGTAAAATAGTGTCTGTAATATTTACTTTCGACATTAACTAATTTCCTTAAGCTTAAATACCGGCATTTGCTGCTAATGCTGCGGCAACTGCTGCTGCAACTTCGCGTGTAGAACGTTTAACCGAATAGTTGGTTAATTCCGGATGCTTATCAACAAACCCGGTATTAAATTCCCCTGTTTGAAAGTCAGCCGAAGCAAGAATTTCAATATAATAAGGGATAGTTGTTTTAACACCATGCAGAGTAATATCTCTTAATGCGCGACGGGAGCGATCAATTAATGAATCCCAATCCATCGCCCAAACAACAAGTTTGGCACACATCGAGTCATAGTATGGGGGAATAACATAACCACTATAAATTGCACCATCAGTACGAACACCTGGACCGCCTGCAGCAAAATAACGATTAATCTTGCCAAAGCTGGGAAGAAAATCATTTTGTGGATCTTCAGCATTAATTCTAAATTCCATGGCAAAACCACGCCGAGTAATATCCGATTGCTGGTAGCGTAATTTTAATCCTGAAGCGATTCTGATTTGTTCCTGAACAATATCGATACCGGTTATTTCTTCGGTGACAGTATGCTCAACCTGTAACCGGGTGTTCATTTCCATAAAATAAAAATTGTCATCTTCATCGAGTAAAAATTCAACCGTACCTGCATTCTTATAACCAGAAGCTAAACAGGCTTTAACGGCTAAACTACCAATATAATGACGCTGTTCATCAGATAACTGGGGAGAAGGGGCTATTTCAATGAGTTTTTGATGGCGTCGTTGAATAGAACAATCACGTTCATATAAATGAATTGCATTACCGTGATGATCAGCTAGTACCTGCACCTCAATATGACGAGGATCAGCGATAAATTTTTCAATAAAAACTTCTGCACTGCCAAACGCTTTTTGGGCCTCGGAAATAACACGCGGGTAGTTTCGAATTAGTTCCAGTTCTGTATCACAGCGCCTGATACCCCGGCCACCACCACCAGAAGTCGCCTTTAACATGAGAGGGAATCCGATTTCACTGGCTATGCTTTTTGCTTCATCGAGATCGGCAACATTACCATCACTGCCTGGTGTCACAGGAATACCGGCTTTTACCATGGTTTGTCGGGCAACCGTTTTATCACCGAGCAGGTGAATGGTTTGAGCTTCAGGACCGACGAAGTAAACGCCGCGACGTTGACAGGTTTCTGCTAGTTCCGGATTTTCTGAGAGAAAACCATAGCCTGGATGTAAAGCGTCACAGCCAGTAGCAACAGCTATATTGACTAAATGGTGAGCATTGAGGTATCCAGCGACAGTATCAGGGCCTAAACTATAGGCTTCATCGGCTTTTTTCACGTGCAGAGCATAGCGATCTGCCTCTGCATAGACCGCAACCGACTTTATTCCCATTTCTGCACACGCCCGTACTATTCGGACCGCAATTTCACCTCGATTAGCAATTAACAGCTTTTTTATCATTCGTTTTTATAGCCTTGCTATTTATGGGGAAATAGGGCGATTTTTCACCTGCGCAATTTCAAATACCTATGTATGTAAAACGCTGACAACTGTCAAGTTAAGGATAAATTACTGACTGGTTAATTTTTAACCAAAAATCATGGAACAAACGGATTTTTAAGGGTTTTTTTCTCATTTTAAGCCACTTTTTTTGACAGAAGGTAATCACCTCGATACAATCCGCGGCCTATGTCAGGGCAGCATCAACGACTACCTCTGGAAGTGGATCCTTTTCGTCTAGCGACAAGAGAAGAACACCTGCAGGGCACAATTCCCCTAAAACAGATGAAGCGGCTAACAAGTGCGCTTTTAAACGACGAGGGAGATGTATTTATTGATGTCGGGTTCTCAGTCGATATTAACCATGTTGTTTTATTAACAGGGCAAATAAAAGCTGATACTAAACTCATATGTCAGCGCTGTATGGAAGAGATGCAACTTCCAATAGAAATTGATTTTCAACTTGCTTTTGCAAAGTCAGAAGCTGAAATGGAAAGGTTACCTGAAGGATATGAGGCAACCCTGGTAGAAGATACCCCGATCATGTTATCGGATATTATTGAGGATGAAATCCTCCTGGCTTTACCGACCATACCTAAGCATCAGGATGAAAATTGTCATTCAGATAAACTGGCAGAGAGTTGGAACAAGCAACAGGATATAGAAACAAATACTGAGAATGTTAAGCAGGATAACCCGTTTGATATTCTTGCAAGTTTAAAGACAGATAAGTAACTCGAGGCTTTATCATGGCTGTACAACAGAACAAAAAATCACCTTCACGTCGCGGTATGCGCCGTTCACATGACGCGTTGACAGGTAGCGCTACATCAATAGATTCTACTTCAGGTGAAACACACTTGCGTCATCACGTGACTGCAGATGGTTTTTATCGTGGTAAAAAGGTTATTGAAACTAAAGGTGAATAAGCTACTCGTTTGAGTATATTCACTCTGGTTTAATCTTTGCAGTATTTATCAATACCCGGCAAAGAAAATAATAATTATTTTATAAATGAGACCTCTGCAACATTAATTGCATTGGTCTTTTGCATTTACGGGATATGGGAAACTATATCCCGTATTTGCTTCTACATGGACACCATAACTAATGGGTAAATCGCAAGTAACGATATCACTCGATTGTATGGGCGGCGACTACGGCGCCTCAATTGTGATACCTGCGGCAATTGATGCTTTAAAAAAGTATAATCAGCTATCGTTAATACTCGTCGGTGATGAAGGCACTATTGAAAAAGCGCTGGGGGATAACCTGGCAAACTTCTCTAGCCGTCTTTCGATTCAACATGCCAGCCAGGTAGTGGGTTCTGATGAAGCGCCTTCATTAGCACTACGTGGTAAAAAAGATTCTTCTATGCGGGTTGCTATCAACCTTGTTAAAGAGGGTAAAGCACAGGCTTCTGTTAGTGCGGGTAATACCGGCGCCTTAATGGCAACAGCGCGTTTTGTTTTAAAAACATTACCTGGCATCGATCGTCCTGCTATTTGCAGTACCTTGCCTAATTCACATAACCCAACTGGTTTTACTCATGTATTGGATCTGGGAGCAAACGTTGATTCCTCTGCAGAATCACTGCTCGAGTTTGCTTTTATGGGTGATGCACTTGCTGAAGCAGTGTTTGATTTAGATTCTCCTTCAATCGGCTTATTAAATATTGGTGAAGAAGAAATAAAAGGCAATGAAATAGTTAAAGAAGCTTCGCGCTTACTGTCCAATAGCAACTTAAACTACGTTGGTTACGTTGAAGGTGATGGTATCTTTTTAGGTTCTGTCGATGTTGTTGTTTGTGATGGTTTTATTGGCAATGTCATGTTAAAAACGACTGAAGGTGCTGCTAAGATGATTACCAGTTTTCTAAAAGATGAATATAAAGCCAGTATTTTTTCCAAGCTGGCTGCATTACTATCTTTGCCAGCACTAAAAAGATTTAAAAAACGAGTCGATCCACGTGAGTATAACGGTGCCAGCTTTTTAGGTTTACAAGGTATCGTAGTTAAAAGCCATGGTGGAGCGGATGCTTATTCATTTTGTAACGCCATTCATGTTGCAATGCTTGAAGTTGAGAAAGATGTCCCATCTTTAATCAGCCAGAAAGTAGAAAGCCAGTTGATGGCGAGGTAAACGATTTGATCTATTCAAGAATTACAGGCACAGGTGGTTATCTGCCAGAAAAAGTGGTCACCAATGCTGATCTGGAAAAAATTGTTGATACGACAGATGAATGGATTACTGAACGTACAGGAATTAAGAAACGCCACCTGGTGGTAGAAGGTGAAACAACCTGTGATCTTGCAGAAAAAGCTGCAACAGATGCTATAAACGCAGCTGGATTATCTAATGATGATATCGACTTGATTATTGTCGCTACCACGACACCTGATCGTGTTTTTCCCAGTACCGCTTGTTTATTACAAGACCGACTCGACATTCATGGCTGTACTGCATTTGATGTACAAGCAGTATGCACCGGTTTTGTTTACGCATTAGGTGTTGCAGATAAATTTATTAAGTCTGGCTCACATAAAAAAGCCTTAGTAATTGGTGCAGAAACCATGTCACGTACCGTTGACTGGAATGATCGTACTACCTGCGTCTTATTTGGTGATGGTGCCGGTGCCGTTGTGATTGAAGCAAGTGAAGAGCCGGGTATCTTGTCCACGCATTTACATGCTGATGGTAAATACAAAGAGTTGCTCACCATTCCTGCAGGTGTTTCTGAAAACCCTGATTTATTCCAGTCAGGTGAAGCCTATATGCAAATGAAAGGCAATGAAGTATTTAAAATGGCCGTTAATACATTAGGTCGTATTGTTGATGAAACATTAGCTGCCAACAACATGGAAAAATCTGACATTGATTGGTTAGTGCCACACCAGGCCAATATTCGCATTATTAATGCAACGGCAAAAAAATTAAGTATGTCAACTGATCATGTGGTTGTTACTGTGCATGAACATGGTAATACTTCGGCTGCCTCTGTACCACTGGCTTTAAACGTAGCAGTGCGTGATGGTCGCATCAAGCGTGGTGAAACAATTTTACTTGAAGCCTTTGGTGGTGGTTTTACCTGGGGTTCAGCGTTAATCAAATACTAAATATATTATAGCCACCAAGGGCACAAAGAACACGAAGGAAAAGATTAAAAAACCACGGGGAACACGGGGAGCACAGGGATATAAATTTAAAATTAATAGTTATATATTGCCTTCCCTGTGCTCCCCGTGACCCCAGTGGTTTTTATGTTTTTTATTTTCTTGGTGTTCTTCGTGTCCTTGGTGGCCAAAAATAAATAAGGGTTAATCAATGTCTCTAGCATTTATCTTTCCAGGTCAAGGTTCACAGTCTGTGGGTATGTTAAAAGACCTGTCTGAAAACTTTTCAGAAGTATCTTCAACATTTCAGCAAGCATCCGATGCTTTAGGGTTTGACCTCTGGTCTCTTGTTCAGGACGGACCAGCAGAAAAATTAAATAGCACCGATATTACTCAACCGGCTATGTTGGCTTCAGGTGTCGCAACCTGGCGTATCTGGCAAGCAAAGGGTGGAGCTATGCCAGCAATCATGGCAGGGCACAGTTTAGGTGAATATACCGCTTTAGTTTGTGCTGGCAGCTTAGACTTTACAGACGCCGTAAAACTCGTTTCTCAACGTGGTCAATTTATGATGCAAGCGGTACCGGCAGGCACTGGTGCAATGGCTGCTATCTTAGGTTTGGATGATGAGGTTGTTCGCCAGGTTTGTCTGGATGCGGCTGAAGGCGAAGTACTTGAAGCGGTAAATTACAATTCGCCGGGTCAGGTGGTGGTTGCAGGTAACAAAACGGCTATCGAACGTGTGACAGTATTAGCCAAAGAAAAGGGGGCTAAGCGAGCCCTGGAGTTACCGGTCAGTGTGCCATCTCATTGTGCTTTAATGAAACCTGCTGCCGAACAACTGGCAGAGGTACTCAAAGGTATTACATTGAAAACGCCTTCTATACCCGTTATCAATAATGTCGATGTTGCAACAGCCGAATCAGAATCAGATATTAAAGATGCATTAACCCGCCAACTTTTTAGTCCGGTACGCTGGGTTGAAACGGTTGAAAAAATGGCGGCCGAGGGTGCGGACACCATGATCGAATGCGGTCCAGGCAAAGTCTTGCTAGGTCTTAATAAACGAATTAATAAAGCAATCGCCACAACGGCATTGCTGGATACAGCATCTATTGACGCTGCATTATAAATATTAAAGAGGAATACAATATGTCTTTAGAAAATGAAATTGCATTTGTATCCGGTGCCAGCCGTGGTATCGGTAAGGAAATAGCACTTGCTCTAGGTGCACACGGTGCGACAGTCATTGGTACAGCTACATCAGAAAATGGTGCAGAAAACATCTCTAACTATCTGAAAGAAAACAATATTTCAGGAAAAGGTATGATGATGAATGTCACCGATCAAGACAGTATTACTAATACGGTCAAAACCATTACAGATGAGTTTGGTACGCCGACAATCCTGGTCAATAATGCGGGTATTACGCGTGACAATCTAGTGATGCGCATGAAAGATGAAGAGTGGGATGCCATTATGGATACCAATCTAAGCTCTATTTTCAAAGTCAGTAAAGCCTGTTTACGCGGCATGATGAAGGCGAAAAGAGGCCGAATCATTAGTATTGCCTCAGTGGTTGGTGTCACCGGTAATGCTGGCCAGGCGAATTACTCTGCGGCTAAAGCCGGCGTCATCGGTTTTAGTAAATCCCTCGCACGTGAAGTCGGCTCACGCGGTATTACGGTTAATGTTGTGGCACCGGGCTTTATTGACACAGATATGACCCGCGCACTGCCAGAAGCACAACGAGAGGCTTTATTAGGCCAAATTTCATTGGGTAGACTCGGTGATGCGGCTGAAATAGCCCATGCTGTGGCCTTTTTAGCGTCTCCTGGTGCAGGCTATATCACGGGTGAAACGATCCATGTCAATGGTGGCATGCATATGAGCTAATCTCTGAAATAATCAGAAATAAAGTAGCAGAATTGATTCAACAAAATATGTGATTTATTTGGCTAAAATGGCCAAGAATGTAGAATATAGCGGGCGTATACAATACAATACCGCCCGCAGCGTCAATCGAATAAAAACTGGAGGAATTGACCAAAATGAGCAGCATTGAAGAACGTGTATCAAAAATCGTAATTGAGCAATTAGGTGTTAAAGAAGAAGAAGTAACGAAAGATGCTTCATTCGTAGACGACTTAGGTGCTGATTCACTCGACACAGTAGAATTAGTGATGGCTCTGGAAGAAGAGTTTGAAACTGAAATTCCTGATGAAGATGCAGAAAAAATTACTACGGTTGCAGAAGCGGTTAACTACATTAACGCTAACAGCTAATACTGCTGAATCGTAAAATGAAACCGCTCCATAATGCAGCAATGCATTTTGGTAGCGGTTTTTTATTTTCTGCCCTGAGTAAAGTGGGTAGAAAAGTATAGTTAAGATTTACTAAATTATATTGAGATTAAATAATGTCTAAACGTCGTGTAGTTGTAACAGGAATGGGAATGCTTTCTCCAGTTGGTAATTCAGTTGAAGAAAGCTGGAAAAATATTCTTGCTGGAAAAAGTGGTGTTGAAACAATTACTAAATTTGATGCTTCAGCTTTTGCTACAACATTCAGTGCCTCAGTAAAAAACTTTGATGTTACCAGCATCATGTCTGCTAAAGACTCACGAAAAATGGATAATTTTATTCACTACGGCATAGCCGCTGCGATTGAAGCAATAGAAGATTCAGGTTTGGAAACAACCGATGAAAATGCACATCGTATCGGTGTTTCTATCGGTTCAGGTATAGGTGGGTTAGGCACTATTGAATCAAATTATGAAAAGTATTCTAACGCCGATAAGAACCCTCGTAAAATTTCTCCTTTTATAATCCCCGCGACTATTATCAATATGATTTCAGGTAACCTTTCTATTCGTTATGGTTACAAAGGTCCTAACTATGCCATCACAACCGCGTGTGCAACAGCAACACATAGTATTGGTGATGCGGCTCGTATGATTGAACATGGTGATGCCGATGTTATGATTACCGGTGGAGCAGAAGATGCCACGACTATTTTAGGCTTGGGTGGTTTTGCTGCAGCCCGTGCTTTGTCATCACGTAATGATGATCCTGCTACTGCAAGTCGCCCATGGGATAAAGATCGTGATGGTTTTGTGCTGGGTGATGGCGCTGGCGTTATTGTTATTGAAGAATATGAACACGCGAAAAAACGTGGTGCTAAAATTTATGCTGAAGTAATTGGCTTTGGCATGAGCGGAGATGCTTACCATATGACATCACCTTCTGTCGGTGGAGAAGGTGCAAGTCGCTGTATGAATAACGCACTTAACGATGCTGGCATTAATCCAACTGAAGTCAATTACGTTAACGCACATGGCACCTCTACACCTGCCGGTGATATCGCAGAAGTACAAGCGGCTAAACTCACTTTTGGTGACCATGCTAATAAGTTAGCGATGAGTTCAACCAAATCAATGACCGGTCACTTACTGGGTGCAGCGGGTGGTATTGAAGCTATCTTTGCAGTTCAAGCAATTAAAGACCAGGTTGCACCGCCTACTATTAATATATTTAATGCTGATGAAGGCTGTGATTTAAACTTTGTTCCAGACACACCGCAAGAAATGACGATTGATGTCTCAGTATCAAACTCTTTCGGTTTTGGTGGAACAAACGGGACGCTTGTTTTCCGTAAGGTTTAAGTTATATAACCAATAACTGCAGCATTATTCGTTTATGCAGCATACACTATCAAACGCTAACCCTTTAGATGCAAAAGGGTTAACAATTTCACATAAGCAAGGCCAACACGACTTGTTAGCTCTGCATCAGCGAAATCCAGACCGATATCCTTTTTTACTTGAAAGTGTCGCCTCATCAACTGATCAAAGTAACTCATCTCGTTTTGATATTCTATTTGCCTTTCCACAAGAAACATTAACCTTATCCAGCGAATATACGTTAAGTGGCATCAAGGGTATAAGCGGTAATGATTTTTTAAATAACCTCAATCACTGGTGGCAATCAACGCGTGATACGTCCATTAGTTGTGAATACCTGCCATTTTATGGCGGTTGGTTTATCTACCTTGGTTATGAACTCGCCAAACAAATTGAACCATCATTAAACCTTAAACATTCACCGATAGTAAATGCTTACGCAACACGAATTCCTGCAGCGATTATTTATGATCACCATAACGACATCACCTATACTGTTTGCGAAGAAAATTTCGATTATCATCAGCAACTCATCCACGATATTGGAGAACAGCGATCATCTTTAGTACATTCAGCTATTAAATTAAGTCATGTTGATGAAGAAGATGAGCAGCAATACCTGACGTCTATAAAAAAAGTAAAACAATATATTTACGATGGCGATATTTTCCAGGCTAATTTATCGCGTCTTTGGAAAGTAACCGAATGTAATGCTGATGATACCGCTATTTATAATAAATTACGCCAGACAAACCCGGCTCCATTTGCCGGTTTAGCCAGGCATAATAATTTTTCAGTTATTAGTTCATCACCAGAGCGGCTGATTAGTGTTAAAAATGGCTTAGCTCAAACACGCCCCATTGCAGGAACACGCCGTCGTGAGAAAGAAAAACATAAGGATGAAGCTTTAAAATCTGAACTTATTGCGCACCCAAAAGAACGTGCAGAACATATCATGTTAATTGATCTTGAGCGTAATGATTTAGGGCGTATCTGTACTCCAGGCTCAATCAAGGTTGATGAACTCATGATTCTGGAATCATATGCTCATGTTCACCACATTGTATCTAATGTCTGTGGCCAACTAAAAACTGGTGTCTTACCTGGTGATGTTATCAGGGCAGTATTTCCAGGTGGAACGATAACCGGTTGCCCCAAGGTACGCTGCATGGAGATAATCGCCGAACTTGAGCAGCAAGCAAGAGGTGCCTATACCGGTTCTATGGGTTATCTGAATCATAATGGTGATATGGATATAAATATATTAATTAGAACAATTATGCTGGAAAAGAATACACTGTCTTTTCGAGCTGGTGCAGGGCTGGTAGCCGATTCAATCGCTGAGGATGAATTAGAAGAGACACGACATAAAGCACGAGGAATGCTGCTTGCATTACAAGAATAACTGTTTAAATATTAATCATAGCAAATGACTGAGATACTGATAAACGGAGAAGCTAAAAGCACGATCAGCGTATTAGATCGCGGCTTACAATATGGCGATGGTTTATATGAAACCATGGCGGTTCGCTATGGCGATATACCCTTATGGGAATCGCACTGGCAACGATTACTGCTGGGTTGTGAAAAGCTCTCAATCCCATATCCAGAAAAGGAATTATTAGAAAAAGAAATACAACTCATCTGTAAAGAAAAAAAAGAAAAACTGTTTGTGCTTAAATTAATTATTACCCGTGGGGAAGGCAACAGAGGTTATTATTTTACTGCCGACCAAGCTATATCCAGGATTATTAGTTATCATTCATGGCCAGATTATCCGGATCAATATCAAGATGAAGGCGTTGTTGTGCGTTATTGTGATACCACGCTATCAGAGAACCCGCGTTTAGCCGGTATAAAACACCTGAATCGCTTAGAGCAAGTACTTGCAAGAAATGAATGGGACACGGATGACTTTCAGGAAGGACTCATGTTAACTCAGCAAGGCCATGTTATTGATGGCACTATGAGTAATATATTTGCGGTTAAAGATAATAAACTATTTACACCGGGACTGAGTAAATCAGGGGTTGCAGGTGTTATGCGTAAAACTATTATAGAACTAGCAAAAAACAGTGGTATTCCTGTCTATGAAAAAGATTTCACTAAAAGTGAAGTAGAACTGGCAGATGAATTATTTTTATCTAACAGTTTATTTGGTATATGGCCAATACGTATTATAGCTAAGACACGCTATACCAAAGTTGGAAATATAACCCGTGATTTACAACAAGAAGTTAACAAAGTATGTCCACAGTAAATAAAATAATAACAATTAGTGTTACCGCATTATTAGCTATTAGCATATGGCTATGGTCTTCCTATCAACAGGCGTTGGACAACAACTTAAATATTGATAGTGAAGTTGTAGAGTACAGCATTAAATCAGGGAGTTCTCTTTCAGCGGTGATTTATGATTTAGCGAATAAAAACATTATTAAACAACCGCGCTTTCTACTATGGTATGCCCGCGTTCATGGTCTTGCGAATAAAATGAAAACCGGGGATTACCGTTTAACTGCTGATTTATCAACCAAGCAATTTCTCGACAATATATTTTCTGGAAAGGTTATCCAGTATTCCTTTACCATTATCGAAGGATGGAGTTTCAAGCAGTTGATTGCTGAATTAAACAAGCACCCTCAAATAAAACATACTATTGAAGATCTCAGCCCTCAAGATATTATGCTCAAGCTCGGTTTGGATGGACATTATGAAGGGCAGTTTTTACCTGATACCTATTATTTTCCTAAAAACTTAACTGATACAGAATTTTTGAAACGTGCATACCAATCAATGCAAACTGCGTTAAAACAGGAATGGGAAAACAGGGCGGTTGGCTTGATTTATAAAACACCCTATGAAGCGTTGATCATGGCCTCAATAGTCGAAAAAGAAACCGGGCAAGCCAGCGAACGTAAACAAATATCCGGTGTATTTTTAAGACGACTTGAAAAACGAATGCGCTTACAAACTGATCCAACTGTTATCTACGGCATGGGAGACAAGTACAAAGGAAATATCCGGAAACGTGATTTACTTCGTGACACACCTTATAACACTTATCGACGTCCTGGATTACCGCCAACACCCATTGCTTTGCCTGGTAGAAAAGCGATTCATGCCGCGCTACACCCGGCAGACGGTGATGCACTATACTTTGTATCGCGAGGTGATGGTAGCCATGTATTTTCTGCAACGTTAAAAGAACATAACAAGGCGGTAATCAAATACCAGCTTAAAGGGCGAGTTCGTTCTTTTTCATCATATAAACACAAAAAATAATTTAAGATTAAACTATGAGTCAGACACAAACAAAAGGTCAGTTTATAACCATTGAAGGCACTGAAGGTGTTGGTAAAAGTACTAATATGGCTTTTATTGAACAATGGTTAAAAAACTCTGGCATTGAATTAGTCATTACGCGTGAACCAGGTGGAACTGAACTCGGTGAAAAGTTACGTGCTGTCCTGTTAGATGCTAAAGAAACATCAATGTGTGATGATACCGAATTATTGTTGATGTTTGCTGCACGTGCACAACATTTACATGAAGTGATCCTTCCTGCATTAAATGCCGGAAAGTGGGTGCTTTGTGATCGCTTTACCGATGCAACATATGCCTATCAAGGTGGCGGACGCGGTATCGATATGTCCAGAATCGCGCAGTTAGAGCAGTGGGTACAGGGTGACATTAGACCCGATATGACTATGATTTTAGACTTGCCTATAGATGTTGGGTTAGAACGGGCAGGAAAACGTAGTGCTCCTGATCGTTTTGAACTCGAAAAACATGATTTTTTTAACAAGGTAAGAAATACATATTTAGCACGAGCAGCCGCTCAACCAGATCGTTACCAGGTTATTGATGCAGCCCCAGCAATCGACGTTGTACAACAGTCTATCCAGACCGTACTTGAAAAAATGGTTAAATAAATGTCTGTAACTTTTCCGTGGCAAACAACAAGCTGGCAAAACTTGACGAATAGTCAGCAACAGAAACGGCTGGCCCATGGCCTGTTATTCCACGGCGCTAAGGGTATCGGAAAAATGCTATTTGCTGTCAGTTTTGCTCATTGGCTACTTTGCGAACAACCGCATGCAGATAAACCCTGTGGTGAATGTAAAGCATGTCTTATGCTTAAAGCCGACTCCAATCCTGATTTACTTTATTTAACTCCAGAAGAAGAAGGTAAAGCCATTAAGGTCGATCAGGTACGAGAACTTATAAATAAAATTTCATTAACCGGTCATAGCCAGGGTTACCGGGTCATCATTATTTCACCTGCTGATGCATTAAATATCAATGCCAGTAATAGCCTGTTAAAAACCCTGGAAGAACCACCAGAAAATACGGTTTTAATCCTTATTTCTGATAAACCTTCCAAATTAATGCCTACCATACGTAGCCGTACACAAATGATTCGTTTTGATTTGCCGACCGAAGAACAAAGCCTGGCTTGGTTAAAGCAACTAGATACCAAGCAACCTGAACTTGTTTTAAAGCTTAGTGGTGGTGCACCATTATCCGCCGCCACCATGTCAGAAAATGAAGGACTTGCCATTCGAGAAAAGCTGTTTACTAATTGGAAAGAGTTAGCCGCTGGGCAGGCTGATGCGCTTGAAAGTGCCTCCATGTGGGTAAAAGACGGGCTTAAGGTTTTTGAAAACCTGCCGTTACATTGGGTAAATAGCTGGTTAATCGATATGCTTCGCAGTCTTCATGGAGGACCTATTGAAAGTATGTCTAATGTAGATTATGCTCAAACCTTGCAGAAATTGGCAGGACAGGTAGACTTAAAGTCATTGTATGGTTTATTAGACAGGTTGAATGACACCATACGATTAAATGACACTTCAGCAAACCAACTAATGTTAGTTGAAGGATTATTATTACACTGGGCTGGTTTAAAACGGCAAGTTTGAAGACTTTAGATCAATTAGGAATTAAATTATGAATGCAGCCGCGGGAAGACAAGGTATTCTATCCCTGACAATTAAAGACAAAAGCGCACTCTATGCGGCGTATATGCCATTTGTCAGAAATGGTGGTCTTTTCATTCCAACCAATAAAAGTTATGGATTAGGCGATGAAGTATTTATGCTTTTAACCTTAATGGAAGAAACCGAGAAACTTCCGGTTGCAGGTAAAATAATCTGGGTAACGCCAAAAGGTGCTCAAGGTAACCGTGCTGCAGGTATCGGTGTTCAGTTTAGCGACCAGGATGGTGGTGCAGCCCGGACTAAAATCGAAACTTATTTAGCCGGTGCGTTAAAATCTGATCGCCAAACACATACTATGTAGCAGTTAGCACGATACGAATTATTGAAGTCGGGCTTTATAGCCCGACTTTTATTTGAATAACTTAAAAAGAATAAACTATGTTTTTAATAGACTCTCACTGCCATCTCGATCGACTTGA
The DNA here is from genome assembly GCA_947258695.1 of uncultured Ectothiorhodospiraceae bacterium. Classification (GTDB taxonomy): domain Bacteria; phylum Pseudomonadota; class Gammaproteobacteria; order UBA6429; family Thiohalophilaceae; genus JAGLTQ01. Next base: position 139,228 of record CAMYJG010000001.1, read on the forward strand.
TCTAGCACCTTATGACGATAATCTTGATAAGGCTTTAGCCTATGCCAACCAGCTTGGGGTTGGTCATATGTTATGTGTAGCAATCAATATGAATAATTTTAGCGATGTCATTGCTACCGCGAAAAAATATGATTTTGTCTCTGCAACCGTCGGCGTTCATCCTAATGAAACAGAAGGCCATGATCCCAGTGCGGATGAATTAATACAATTAGCTGATGATGACGATATTGTTGCTATTGGTGAAACCGGACTGGATTATTTTCGCAGTGAAGGGGATCTAAGCTGGCAACAAGACCGCTTCAGACGTCATATTTCAGCATCAAAAGAAACAAAAAAACCATTAATCATTCACATGCGCGATGCAACAGAAGATACCTTAAAAATCCTTAAACAAGAGAAGGCCGATGAGGTTGGAGGTGTCATGCACTGTTTTGTCGAAGACTGGGAAACAGCGCAAAGAGCCTTAGATCTAAACTTTATGATTTCTTTTTCAGGAATTGTCACTTTTAAAAACGCGCAGGATTTACAGCTAGTCGCTAAAAATGTACCTCAAGACAAAATGCTTGTTGAAACTGATTCGCCTTATTTAGCGCCGGTACCATTTCGGGGCAAAAGTAATCAGCCTGCTTATGTTGTGAATGTAGCTGAGAAAATTGCTGAATTACGTGAGATGACAATCGAAGACGTTGCGACAGCAACTACTAACAACTACCAGATGTTGTTCGGAAAATTAGCTTGACTACGGCGTGCTAGAATACCGTTTAAACTGCCGTGTTTACTCTATTTACTATGCACCTATATTAATAAAATATATGTTTAGCAATCACTAACAATTTACTTATTTTTTGTTGATGATTTTAGGCTTTCTATCTTCGCCAACTGAAACATAGGTTAATATGGCTTCTGCGACTTTTTGAGCTTTTTCTGTTCCACGCTCCCGTTCTGCCATAACATTTAATGATATACGTAGTGAAGTATTACCAACATGGCTGATTTCTGCATAAATACTGACCAAATCACCAACAAGGATAGGCTTTAAGAACTGAAACTTATCAACCGCGACCGTTACCACACGATTACCCACATAACGGTGGGCCGCAATACTTCCGGCTATATCAACCTGTGACATTAACCAACCACCAAAAATATCACCCGATGCATTTGTGTCAGATGGCATAGGTAACACCCTGATTTCTGGCTGCTTTATATTTTCAGTGGCCATCATAAAGTTCAGTAATTTCAGATTGATATTTACTGTATATTTTATTACGTTTCAGCTTCAACGTTGGTGTAATTAAACCGCTTTCAATATCCCATGGTTTAATAACAACATGGATTCGAATAATTTTTGCATAACCGGGAAAGCCAGCAAGCCGATCGTTTATTCTCTGCAATAATATCTTATTAATATTTTCTGTTTTAAGTGATGACTCCTCAGCAGGTACAGACTGTTGTTCGGCAAATTCCTTCCAGTTAGCTTCTTCGATGGTAACAATAGCCGATAAAAATGGCTTAGCTTCACCAATAACAACAACCTGTTCAAATAAGGAGTCACTTGAAATTGCCAGCTCAAGATCTGAAGGCGGGACTTTTTCACCATTAGACATAACAATAATTTCTTTAATTCGACCCGTTATGTAGATATGCTGATCTTTAATCGCGGCTTTGTCACCGGTATGAAAATATCCGTTATCATCAATCACTGCTTTTGTTGCTTCTTCATTTTTCCAGTAACCCAGCATTACAGTAGGACCTTTCACTAACAGCTCATCATTATCACCCAGCTTAACTTCCAGGTTTCCCATTGCCTGACCAACACTAAACGGATCATTATTTTTTAATTTATTCGTTGAAACGACCGGGCTGGTTTCGGTTAAGCCATAACCTTGAGATATTGTTAATCCGAGGCCAATAAATGTTTTGGCAATTTCAGGGGAAAGTGGCGCACCACCGGATACCGCTAATTCAAGACGACCACCAAGCTTGGCTAAAATTTTTCCTGCGACTAGCGCTTTTAATAATGGCCACATTAATAGCTTTGGATGCCAGCTACGTCTTTTTTGCTGAACTAAAAATCGATGCCAGCCAACATTCACAGCTGATTTAAATAAGCCCTGGGCAATGACAGACTTTTTACTAAGCTGATCCTGTATTTTATTATAAACACGCTCAAAGATACGTGGCACTGTCACTAATATTGTTGGACGTATCGTTAAAAGATCCTCTCCCAGTTTTTCAATTGAACGGGCATAGGCAACTTTTGCTCCGATGACCATCGGCATATAGTAACCTGCAGTACGTTCAAACATATGTGATAAGGGAAGAAATGACAGGAATATATCAGCAGTATCAAAATGTTCGAAAATAGCTGCGGCGTGTGCATTAGCAAATATATTATGATGACTTAACATCACACCTTTAGGTCGACCGGTTGTACCTGAGGTATACACGATGGTAGCTAAATCATCTGGTTCAAGCTGGACTCTTTCGATAGTTTCGGTATAGGAGGGTAACCAGTCTTTAACTTGTTTTAACAAGCTATTATCCATACCTGCTATTGTATCAGGAGTAACAATTCTAATAAGTTCTGGTAAACCTGTTATAGTTCCTGTATTAACATCAGTCAAAATATCCTTGCATAAACCCGGGTCCTCAATAAATAAAATTTTTACTTCTGAATTTTCCAGGATATAACGAATATTTTCTGCGCGATCATTGGTATAAATGGGTACAACAACCAGGCCAATACTGTATGCAGCTTGATCAAAAATAACCCAGTCCGGGCTGTTCTTCATCATTATTGCGACACGATCACCTTTAACCAGTCCTTCATGACGAAAAGCCGTGTGCCAGAGCTCTACAGATTTAGATAAATCGTGCCAGCTTAAATCTTTCCACTCTTCATCATAATAACTGTAAGCGACATTATTTGCAGAACGTTTTACCCGTTCGTAAAATAACTCGGAAAGATTACTGACAGTAACCGGGGTAATATAGTCTTGTTTATTATTCATTGCTTACTCAATTACAATTGATTTCCAACCATCATCGGGTTTAAAACGAGAACCATGTCTTTTTTCCAGATTTTCCAGGGCCATTAACACTTGTTCTTGACCGCGATCCTTAACATATTGGAGTGGCCCACCATGAAAAGGAGCAAAACCTGTACCAAAAATGATACCGGCATCGACTAGATCTTTCGATCCTGCAACATGCTCACGAAGACAAGCCATTGTTTCATTTATTAACCGTAATATCAGCCGTTCCTTAATATCAGTAGGGGCAACATAGTTACTTTTAAGTTGAGGCTTAACCAATTTACCTTTTTTAAACTGATAAAAACCCTGGCCGGTTTTTTTGCCTAGGATTTTTTTAGCCACTAACTCACGTAAATGTTCAGAAACAGTGATCGGCATCGATTCTGCCAGATTTTCTGCCACATGCAGACAAATATCAAGGCCAACCGTATCTGCAAGCTCGATAGGTCCCATAGGCATACCAAATTCTAATGCTATCTTATCAATAACAGTAATCGGGACACCTTCTTCAAACAAGGTAACGGCTTCTGTCAGGTATGGCATCAAAATACGGTTAACTAAAAAACCCGGTGTGCTAGTAACCGGCAGAGGTAATTTTTTAATTTTTTTAGTTAAAGTAATGGCCACTTGTTGTGCTTTCTTACTGGTTTTTTCTCCCACAACAATTTCTACCAAAGGCATTTTAGATACCGGATTAAAAAAATGTAAGCCAACAAGCCGGTCTGGCTTTTTTAAAGAACCCGTTAATTGTTCCAGTGGTATACTTGAAGTGTTAGTTGCGATAACAGCTGTTCTTTTCATTTTAGGTTCTATTTCTTTAAAAAGATGACACTTAACATTTGCATCTTCAAAAATAGCTTCGATAACAACATCGGCTTTTACCAGGCCATTACCTTTAATGTCTGCCGTCAAACGATCTAAGGTACTGTTAACCAGCCGTGTTTGCTTCAAAATTTTCTTATATAACTTTGCTCCTCGTTGTATCACGGCTGCCAGCGTTTCATGCCGCTGATCTTGTAATGTAACGTTATAACCTTGCAGTGCACACCAGATAGCAATATCACCTCCCATTACGCCACCACCAATCACATGAATATGATTAATAGAAACAGACTTATCTTTTGCCAGCCCTTTTAGCTCATCGGTAAGTTTAAAAACACGTATTAAGTTCTGTGCTGTTTTGCCAAGCAGAAGGTGTGCGATTGACTTCGCTTCTTCTTCGAGCATACGAGTTCGGTTATTTAAATGTTTAAGCCATAAATCAATAATCGCATAAGGAGCAGGGTAGTGGGACCTGGCAGCACGTTTAGCAACTTTTTTGCTAAGTATTTTCGCCACAAGCGGCCGCACTAAATTACTATTAATAATTTTTTCCCACCAGGGCAATGATTTAATTTTTGGTGGCTTTAAAACTGTTTGTTTTGCCGCGGTGAGTAAATGGCGTTGAGGAACAGAATAAGTGATTAAGCCGGTTTTCTTCGCCTGGCGTGCTTTAAGCGAACGCCCTGTTAGAATTAGATCCAGTGCAGCAAAGCTACCCATTCGTTCAATGCTTCTTACCGTACCGCCAAATCCTGGATGAATACCAAGTTTAACTTCGGGTAAGCCTAAGCGAGAGTCTTCTTCTGCAATTCTATAACGGCAAGCCAGGGCAAGTTCCATGCCCCCACCTAAACAAAAGCCATGAATAAGCGCTACGGTAGGGCAAGATAAATTTTCTATAGCGTTAAAAATAGCATGGGCACGATTAATATTTACTAATGCAGCCTGCTCAGATTCAAAAGTAGTAAATTCATTAATATCTGCACCCGCAATAAATCCACTTTCTTTGTCTGATAGAAAAATGACACCTGTTGGAGGCTTGCTAACCAACTGTTTCACAATTTCTTCAAGTTCAATAATAACCTGTTCATTTAAAATATTGGCACTGCTTTTAGGCACATTTAAGTGTAACCATGAAATACCATCTTCATCATTTATTATTGTCCAGTTTTTATATTTCTTTTTTGCCATAAAATTTCTCTGATTTTTCGATGATTACTTACCACGTTCAATTAACATTGCTCCACCCTGACCACCACCAATACACAAGCTGGCTATTCCTCTTTTTGCTTTATTTCTTTCTAATACGCTTAACAGATGTAACACAATTCGTGCACCGCTGGCCCCGACAGGGTGACCAATACTGACACCACCACCATCAACATTAAGCTTAGCCTGATCGATTTCACCCAGACTGGAATCAAGCCCTAATTCTTCTTTGCAATAAGAGTCATCCTGCCATGCGGCTAAACAAGAGAGTACCTGCGCTGCAAAAGCTTCATTAATTTCCCAGTAATTGATATCTTTTATTGATAAATTATTTCTGGTCAGTATAGGCGTCACAGAATGTACTGGTCCTAATCCCATCTGCGCAGGTTCTAATCCAGCCCAGTGACTGTCGATCAGTTTTCCCATCACTTTAAGTTTATATTTTTTTACAGCATCTTCACTGGCTAATATCAACATAGCAGCCCCATCCGTTATCTGGGCACTATTACCGGCTGTCACATTGCCAAATTGCTTATCAAAGACAGGGCGTAACTTGGCTAAACGTTCAACAGATGAATCTGTACGTACACCATCGTCGTTTAAAAATGAATGACCATTCTTATCATACAAAGCTTCTATTTCAGTGAGTGTACCGGCTTCCTGGGCTGCAGCCAGTCGTTGATGACTCTGAACGGCAAAGGTATCCATCGCGAGACGATCGATCTTAAAGCGATATGCAATATTTTCCGCTGTTTGTCCCATTGATAAACCGACAACAGGGTCTGTTAAACCACGAAGTAAACCAATGATAGGTTTAAGATGACGTGGTCGTAGCGCAGCAAATGTTTTAATTTTATCTAATGGTTTTTTAGACATTGCCAGGCGACCAAGCCAGCCAACCATATCATTATTAAATAAAACCGGGGCATGACTCATTGCTTCAACACCACCGGCTAATACCAGGTTAGCTCTGCCGAGTGCAATGTCTTTAGCTGCTGAATCCAGTGCCTGCATACCCGATGCGCAATTTCTCTGTACTGTCCAAGCAGGCACTTTTTTACCACAGCCTAAACGTAAAGCAATAACCCTTGCGACATTAGCTTCATCAGGGCCGGGCATCATACAACCGACTACAACTTCATCAAGTTGCTCTGCAGAGAAAGATTGTCTTGCCATTAATGGCCGAGCACAACCTAACGCCAGGTCAACCGCTGTAAAATTTCCCGGTTTCCCTTTAGCTTTTAAAAAAGGTGTACGACTCCCATCAACAATATAAACAGGGCTGGGTAAACTTTTTCTATGTACTGGGTTATCCATTTTTATTTCTCTTTAAATCAAAGGTAAAGTCATCAACAGCTATTACTTTGTTTCTCGCTTCATTTGCTTGTTGCAAAATACTTTCTTCATCTTTGTCAATAACGCCTTCTTCTAAAGCAGCCTGTAACATGGCGTTATAATCAGCATAACCAGGACGGAAAGATTTTTGAAATGAGCGTATTTTTTTCTCCACGGCTTCGGCATCTACAACTTTTCGTAGTGCGCTTTCAAGCAGGGTGATCGCTTCATTATCATCTTCAGGTATAAAAACACCTTCTGTTAAACGATTACGCATCTCTGATGGATTAATTAACAATTTGGCAACTTTATGTCCTAGTTGGTCATCTGGTGGGGCATAACGTCTACCCCATGGAAAGATAACCCAACGTAAAAGCATGGCGACAGGGCGATTAGGGAAATTATGTAAAAAACCATTAAAGGCAGTTTGTATACGTTGCAGATTATACTGGCATGCCCAATCGACAAAGGGCTGGTCAGATTCATACTCGCCCTGATCCTGGTAGTGTTTTAAAACAGCCGATAGTAAGTAAAGATGACTTAAAATGTCACCTAATCGTGCCGATAATTTTTCTTTTCTTTTTAGAGAACCACCTAGTATCATTAATGATATATCTGTTACCAGGGCAAATGCAGCACTCATTCGAGTCGCTTGTTTGTAGTATCGCTTAGTTTTTGAATTTACCCTGGCAGGGGTACGAATAAACCACGCATTCGTTAAGCCATATAAAAAACAACGAATCGTGTTGCTAATAAAGAAACGCATATGACCAAACAAGGCACGATCAAACTGTTCTAAGGCTTCATTTTCATCATGCTCAGACAACGATTCTAATTCTTTATATATATAAGGATGACTTCGAATTGCCCCCTGACCAAAAATTATCATAGAACGAGTCAGAATATTCGCTCCTTCTACAGTAATACTAATGGGAATAGCCTGGTAGGCACGCCCCATGATATTTTTCGGGCCAAGACAAATTCCAGCACCACCTAAAACATCCATAGCGTCGTTAACGACTTTACGCATTGATTCAGTTAAGTGGTATTTTACAACAGCAGATATGACAGAAGGTTTTTCACCATTATCTAATGCCGCTAATGTTAATGATCGAGAGGCATCCATAATATAAGTTAGCCCGCCAATACGTGCTAAAGCTTCTTCGACGCCTTCAAATTTACCGATTGGCATTTTAAATTGTTGGCGAACACGTGAATAGGCACCTACCGATAAACTTGCTAGCTTACCAGCACCAGTACTTAATGCAGGTAATGAAATTGCACGCCCATCAGACAAACATTCCATTAACATGCGCCAACCCTGGCCAGCTTGATCGACACCGCCAATAATCCAGTCCATGGGAATAAATACATCTTTGCCACTGTTAGGCCCGTTCATAAAAACCATGTTCAAAGGAAAATGACGATTACCAATATTTACTCCCTTGGTATTAGTCGGTATCAAAGCCAGTGTAATTCCGAGTTCTTCTTTATCACCGATGAGCTTATCAGGATCATAAAGTTTAAAAGCTAATCCAAGCAGGGTAGCGACCGGTCCCAATGTTATATAACGCTTGTCCCATGTCAGCCGAATACCTAAGACATCCTTTTTGCCCTCAAATTTATCTTTACAGACAATACCAAAATCCGGGATAGCACCCGCATCACTGCCAGCTTTCGGACTGGTTAAAGCAAAGCAGGGGATTTCTTCACCTTTAGCTAAACGCGGCAGGTAATAATCCTTTTGTTCTTCTGTACCATATTCCATTAGTAACTTTCCTGGCCCTAATGAATTTGGCACCATCACGGTAACAGCGGTTGAAATACTGCGGGTCGATATTTTCATCACGACCTGTGAATGCGCGTAAGCAGAAAATTCCTTACCGCCGTAATGCTTTGGGATAATCATGCTGAAAAAGCCATTATCCTTAATGTATTGCCAGACATTTTCTGGTAAATCTTTGTCTTCATGGGTGATTTGCCAATCATCCAGCATATTGCACAAGGTAGTCACCGGACCATCCATAAAAGCTTTTTCTTCTTTGCTCAAACTCGGCTTCGGTAACGAAAGCAGTTTTTTCCACTTAGGTTTACCGCTAAAAAGTTCTCCATCCCACCAGACAGATCCTGCTTCAAGTGCTTCTTGCTCTGTACGAGACATCCTCGGAGTCACTTTCCGGAACAACTTCATTAACGGCGCACTAAACCATTTCAAACGCCAGTTATCATTTTTATTATTCATACTAAAACCTTGTGGCTGCAGCAAAAGGAATACGATATAACAATTGGATATTTTTTAAGGGTATTGGTTCCAAGAAAGGTATTTAATATAGAGATAATTTCGCACATCCGTATTTATCCTTAAAATTAAAGCGCGTATAAAATATTATTTATTCTAAGTATAGGGTATCTAAATATTTTTATCGGTAAATTACAATAGTGACTTTAATTAATAGATAATTCCATTAACTATTTAACCAAACTTTACTTTGTAAGACTTATCAAAACCTCAATATAATATTACTTATCATTATTAATGAAACTTGATATTACTAAAACATAGTAAGTGATACGTTGACAGAACTCGATTACGATTGATTGACTAACACTGTATGACACAAATCATTCACAAAATTTTATATGTTGATAACAACGAGCAAGATTTTCATATTGTTGGATAAGTGTAAGCAATATTATTGAAGGCTAATATTTTGAAATACCTAATAGTTTGGTGATAGTACAGTATCAAGTAAAAGCGGCATAATATATATTATGTTAAATAGAAAAATATAGAATAATTACTATGATTTTCAATACCTTATGGTCGTCCAAGTAATTTTCCTACTTAGCAAAGCAACAAATAGTAAATATAGCCATTTACTTTATTCAACATGTCATTCATTGCTTTTACGCTTAAGTATAAGACTAAAGACCAATGGGAAAACAGTAATAACGCCTAATAAAATAACTGTTATCGCAATCGAGTTTAGTTCGCTTGTCGCTATTTCGCTTCCAACATGTGCAAGCAAGAAGCTTGCTGGCAAAATACCGAAAAAAGTAGCTAGTGCGAATTGAAGATAACTCACTTTAGTTAAACCTGCAGCATAACTAATAACATCAAAAGATATAAATGGAATCAGCCTTGAAACAAAAATTACGCCGACCAGGTGTTTAGAAGAACTTAGCCATGTCGTATCAATTTTATGACCAAAACGTTTTTGGATAACCTGGTACCCTAACAACCGAGAAATTGTAAAAGCGATAATCGCACCTAATTCGGCACCTATCAAAATATAGAAAGTACCCCAACCATGACCATAGGCAAACCCGGCTGCAATGGCTATTGGTGCGCTTGGTAATGGACTCATAACAATCGCTCCGGTCATGAGCATCACAATTAGCAATGGCCCAAAGCCATTTAATGAGACAAGAAAAGATTGTAAATTTTTACTATTGAATAAATCATCCGCTAATCCTGAGATAGCGATAAATATATACAACCCAGTAAACACGGTGAAAAGTATAATTCCCGTTATTAACTTTGACATTTACTTATTCTCGGACTCATCGATAATTAATTCCAATAACTTAACTTAGGTATCCATTAGACTACGTATGATTCTTGATTATTTTCAAACCGTTCATGACAACGTTTTGAACAAAAATAGTATTTTTTTCCTTTATATTGACTTACTAAATTAGCAGTCCATTCATCAACATGCATCCCACAGACAGGATCTTTCACCCATGAATGCTTCTCAGATTTACGGTCATGTAACTGGCCATCTTCAAGCCATAAAATACGATCAGCAATATCTTCAACTCGTGGGTCATGAGTCACCATAATTACCGCATAACCTTCATCGCGGGCAATATCATGCAATATCATCATGACTTCCTGCCCTGTCTGTGAATCCAGGTTACCGGTGGGTTCATCTGCCAGAATTAGCTTAGGTTCATTGATCAATGCTCGAGCTATTGCCACACGCTGTTTTTCTCCACCAGATAGGGTACTGGGAAACGCATTACGGCGATGAGCCAGGCCGAGTTTTTCGATAAGTCTATTTGCCCGATTTTTAACTCCCACTCTACCCTCAGGTCGTAATTGTGAAGGAAACAAGATATTTTCTTCGACAGTCAACGCATCCAGCAAGTTAAAGGTTTGGAAAATAAAACCAATTTTTAATGCCCTGATATTAGGCAGATCTGATTCCTTTAATTCTGTAACATTAATACCTTCAATCTCAATATTGCCCTGTGAAGGTTTTAATAAACTACCTAACATAGATAATAATGTTGTTTTACCTGAACCAGATGGCCCCATCACTAACACCAGTTCACCAGCTTTGATAGAAAGAGAGACATTATCTACTGCTTTTACTTCGGTATGACCACTACCAAACACCTTTGACAAATTACTGGCTTTTAAGATCGGTATCATCATTATTTTCCCTCACACATGAAAAGCTGTTGCTGGATCCATTCTAAGTACAAGATATGTAGGTAATATTGCACCCAGTATTGTTACTAACAATGCAATAATACCTAGTTGCATCAATGCTTCGTTAGATACCAGGATGGTTAACTGCGGCACTAATGATGGAATACCTGGCACCACTAACAAAGCAAATAAAACAGCTAATAGAAAACCTAACAACGTCACTATTCCTGTCTGTATCATGACACTGTAAAAAATTGAAATGTTCGACGCACCAAGTGCCTTAATAATGGCAATCTCTCTACGCTTACGCATCACCAGGGAATAAGCACTAAATCCTACGATCAAAGCAGCAAGGACCGAGCAAATCACTGTCATCATCACAATAACTTCAACACCCATTTGTCTAGCCAGGGCAAAATCATTAGCTATAAAATCATCATGTGGCAAAGCATTGATTTTTTCTACTTCCTCCATAATTTTGCTGGCTAACACCTTGGGTTCAACATTGTCATGCGCATCGACAAGTAAGTAACTATAGGTACCCGATGACGACAAAATATCTTCCAAATCTGAAAATGGAACAAATAAAACAGAATTCGCAGATGAAAATGTACCCTTTGACAATCCCACAACGTTAAATTCTTTATCTGTAATACTTAGCGTATCGCCAATTTTTACGCCAGTAATGTGAGATAACACATCAGGTATTATTGCTTCCCTGGGATTTTGAATTTGTCGCCCTGCACTCATGGCCCATGGCCCTGCCCTTTTCGCATCAGGTAACAGTCCCACGATAAACGCAAACATCTCCGTATCTCCAGCTCTTATCACATTATTAAGATATAAAATGGGTGTAACATTTTTGACTTCAGGCATACTGGCAATCTTGTCAGCTTTCCAGTCCCACACAAAAGACATGGCCATATGCATATTGCCTACTCCGGACTGCATCACCCAGACATCCGGCTTGACGTTATTAGGATAAGCAATTATTTGTTCAGTCTCACCACGCCAAACGGCATCAAAAAAAATCACCAGAATAAATGCGCAAGCAATGCCTGCTGCACTTCCGATTAAACTACCTTTTTGGCTAAATAGTGATTTCCATGCCCATTTCAGCATTTTTATGCTCCCTGGAATGCCATAACAGGATCAGAACCTCTAATGATATGCAAAGGTATTAATGAACCCAGGAAAGAAAAAACCAGGCAGGCTAGCAACGTATGAATGAAAACGATTGGTTCAAAAAGCCGGATTAAATACACAGGAGAATTCGTTTCTATATAAACTGAAAGACTAAGCGCTATAAAAATACCAATTGGTATTGCAATTAGCAGTAAAATTAGTGATTGCGATAAGACTGCAAAAAATAGTTTTTTAAACGGGAAACCCAATGCTTTCAATACAGCAAAGTTTTTAATCCTGCTACGAATATCTGCATACATTATCAAGCCAACGACCAACAGGCCAATCACATAGCCAATAGTCACTAACAACCCCATGATAGGTTTATAAAACACCTTCCCCATACTCACATCGTTATTAGATAGTTGCTCCGGGGTAACTACATCAACCGTTGACACTTTTGCTTCAATATCTTTGGCAATCTTGTCGCGATCTGCCTGAGCATCGAGCTCAACTAACATATAACTTAAAAGTGGGAAGGTACTGAGATCTGGCGCAATCTGTGACTCAATAAATAAATCAAGCATGCCATCATAATTAATGAAGGCAAATGGCATCATGAACGCGGCTTCATCAGTAAAGCCAGATACCTTGAAGGTAAAATCTGTGACAGAAAAGTTATCGCCCAGCTTTATGTTATATTTTTTTGCCAGTGAATGATCTATAACAATATCCCGAGCATCTTTTATGCCTTTACCAAGAATAATACGAGATGGGCCACCTTTTGTATCATAAACCAGCACATAAACGGGGGTGCGTATATTGTCTTTATTATAAATGATGGGCACAGCTGTTATTGGGTGCGCTTCTTTAACACCAGGCACATCTTCAATATCCATTCGTGATAACTGGGGAATAGACGATCGAACAGCAATAAAATTTGTTACTCCTGACTGAGTGGCAATTAAATCAGCATTACGTTTGAGAACAATTTGTTTGAGTTGGTAGTACTGGCCTTGTTCAAAACCTTCAAGCACAAGGATGACAGCAATAACCGATCCTATAGCCAATGCTGTAAGCAGGGCCTTTATTTTATCATATTGTAATTGTCGCCAAGCCAGCCTAAACACTCTTTTATATTCTCGTTATATCCACCAGAATTAATATTTAAACCAATCTTTAATAGTGTAATTTATAATCTTGTTAGGTTGAACCAGAATAAGCAATAAAAATATTATTGACGACAAGACAATCATATAAATTATAACGTTTTAGTTATCCTGATGTAATATCAGGTTGAAACCCTTTGGCACGGAGTTGCTCCATCAAAATAGTCGGCATATTTTCGTGGCTCTCATATTCAATTGTAAGATTATGTGGATCATGCCGAGGATGCTCCACATCAACCACATGCGGCAAAGCTAAAATCTCATGTTTTAGTTTTACGATTTCTCGAGTGGTAAGAGATTCCCCAATATATACATTAACACAATTCATTCAATACACTCCTTCTTTACAGTCCGGTAATTAACTAGGATTATATTCTTAGACAGTAAAATTTACTACCAAGTACTCCAACCTCCACAAATAAAACACGGTGGGTAATTTTAGATTATATATCTTATTAATTCACAATCGCCATCTGATGTGCTTCACCAGCAGGCAGTTTAATTTCATTAATCACTTTCAATGTTTTTTGATCAATAACCCAGATAACGGGTTTCTTCCGACTTGAAACATAAACCTTACCTGTCCCTGTTATGGTATTTAAATGGTACGGCGCAGGCGACAAAGGTAATTCGCGCTTTTTACCATTTTCAGTATTTATAGCAACCAGCTTGTTTTCTTTTTTACTACTTACAAAAAGCGTTGTCCCGTCATCGCCAATATCTAGTCCATGCACAGCTTTTCCGATTTTGTAAGTAGAGGTAATGTTTCCTGTTTTCACCGATATAGCTGATACTTGCCCTTTTCTAGGATTTGATACAAATATGGTTTTTTGATCTCCAGAAAAAGCCATGTGTTCTGGAGCAGGCCCTGATTCAAGCGTTCTAGCAACCTTCCAGCTTGATATATTGATCTCACTCAAGTTGTTTGCACCCGTATTACTAACATAGGCTCGTTTACCATCTTTTGTTACAAGAATATAATTTGGTACTCGTCCTGTTTTAATCGTTTTAATTATTTCATTGTTTTCAAGATCAAGAACACTGACATTACCTTTCATGGCATGCGTGGATAAAACATACCGTCCATCTGGTGTTATTCCCTGGTGATGAGTCCAGCCTGATACTGAGATGGTTGACATTACATGACCGTGCGCAGGGTGAATAAAATACAGTTTACTGTTTGGTGTATTCGCAGGCTTTCCTTTTGGAATAGGCGTTTGCTTAAGACTGCCTGCTATAAGGTATTCACCATCGGGTGTTGCCACTAAACCATGTGGATTATCAACATCAGAATAACTGGCTGTAATTTTATCTGTCGCAGCATCTACGGCTATCACCTGGTTTCCTGATCCAAGAGGGATGTAAACCGTAGGAGATGCATAAACAAAAGACGAAAGTATTGAGCAAACACCTGTTATTAAATATTTCTTTATTTTAATATTCATTTATTTATCCTTATTTCATAATTAAGTTCAGTGATTCAAATTTAGCGTAAGTAAAACGCGCATATACTCAATCGATTTTAAAAGTTGCTTATCAGATAACTTATCATTACCACCCTTTGGCGGCATCATCATTGATGCGCCAGGCGTTTCAATTCCTTTTTTTATTAACTTCAATAGTTTGTTATTAGATTTTTTTGACCATGTTTGGTTTTCAACCAAATCTGGAACACCTGGCATAGAACCTCTTCCATCATCACCATGACATAAAGCACAGTTTTGCATATATATATCTTTTCCTGATTCCGCATTGGCAAGATTCTCATAAAAGAAGATAATTACAAACATATAAAATAAAGTGATAATTTTGGATATTTTCATTAACTCAGTTCCATTTATTTATTTTCAATATTTTTTCGCAACCTTCGATATTCAGCTTCGTTTATCTCACCACTTGCAAGACGTTTATTTAGAATATCAAGTACTTCATCTTCATTATTTACGCTTTTCCCATTATTCCCTGAGATAACATTTGCAAGCAGATAGAATATAGCGAAAATAATTAACAACCAGATAATCCACATAAAACCACCACCAAAAATACCATGCCAACCGTCCATCATTACTCACCTCATATAGTTTAATTAAATACTGTTTAATACGTAATGCTTTAACATTTTTATTTATTAAATAATTAAAATCAGTCCACAACCTTGCTACGACACCATACACAATCACAATCCACATGTTGACATGCGGAATCGTTACGTAGACTTTTTATCCTGAGTTTTGCAAGGGGTAATAATAATGACTTGATAAACATCGGTTGATAATGATGGTATAAAAGCTGGCGCACATCCTGACATCTTGAGACGTATGTCAGGAACCAGCGGAAGCCATGGTTCCTTAACAAGCTGTATAGTGCTCGATTCACAATAGAAACATTTAGCATGTCTTTGAATTCCGTATGCCATCTTGCATCATAGTCAGTACCTTGCAAAATACACTTGGCGGCCAATATGCCTGAATTAATAGCGTAGCGCATACCA
>CAMYJG010000002.1:0-118084 GCA_947258695.1 uncultured Ectothiorhodospiraceae bacterium
AAGCGACCTAAAATGGTCGGTTATCAGGCTGCGGGTTCAGCACCGTTCATGAGAGGTGAAATGGTTGATAATCCTGAAACTGTGGCAACAGCAATACGTATCGGCCATCCGCAAAGCTGGGATAAAGCCTGGATTGTAAAAGAAGAGTCACAAGGTTGGTTTGATGAATGTTCTGATGATGTAATATTAGAAGCACAAAAATTGTTAGCAGAAAAAGAAGGTATCTTCTGTGAACCTGCTTCTGCCGCTTCTCTGGCGGGTGCGATGATGGATATTGACTCTGGCAAGATTCCTGAAGGCAGTAAAATTGTATGTACCTTAACAGGTCATGGTTTAAAAGATCCTGATACGGCAATCGCGCAAAGTACACGGCCTTTGATTAATGTTGATGCGACGCTAGAAGATGTACGTAAAGCCATACTCGATAACATGTAAGAATTCTTGAGGTGCTCCCTGGCGGCGTTGAAAATAAAGTAAAAATACTCACTGACTACGTGTCAGCTCCGTTTTTTACTTTATTTTCGCCTTGCCAGAAAACGCCTCAAAAATCCTTAGAAATACTTAATTAATAATAAACTCGTCATTGCACTTAATGAACTGCTACGCACTTCGTCAGTATTACCCTAACGTGTTCTACACGCTCTGGCATCGAGCGTTAGCGCGGCAATCTTTTGAAAAGAGGATTGATTATGAGATTGCCACAGTCATTTTATTCCTTCGCAATGACCGTTAACATTGAGACTGCGCACTGTGCCCGGTGATTCTACACTGACACTTTTTGTTCCTGACCTGTTTGCTTTTCAGCCGACATTTTCAAAATTAACTCGCGATGAACTTTCCCAATTACCCGAATTCAAATTAGCAACTCTGGAAAAATGGCTTTCGCGTGGTCGATGGGAAAAATCGGCTGATCAAAGTGACAGCGTATTCTCAGAACTCGGTTTAAATAAATTTCTTAATACAGAAAAACCCTTTGCCGCGTTTTCATTGTTAACAGAAAACAGCATCGAAGAGGGCACATGTTTTCAAACCTACTGGTTACGCGCTGATCCGGTTTGTTTGCAAGCGGATCGTGATACCGCATTACTCGTTGCTCATGAAGAGCTGGCATTAACTGGGGATGAAGCCAATAACCTGGTTGATTTAATTAATACACATTTTATCGATGAGCCATGGCAGTTATATAGTTTTTCTCCACATCGCTGGTATTTAAGATTAGAACAAGCGATTGATTTAATAACCACACCACTAGAAACAGTGCTGGGTGAGGATATTAATCGCTTTGCACCGAGTGGTAATGATGCCGATTACTGGCATAAAATCACCAATGAAATGCAAATGTTACTACACGGTTCGAGTGTCAATTTCGAAAGAGACTCTAGAAATTTCCCTACAGCTAATAGTGTCTGGTTATGGGGTGGTGGCATCTTGCATAAAAACACAAATTCATCGAACTACCATTCAATAATAACGGATAACCGACTATTTAAAGGAGTTGGGTATTATTGTGAGGTAGATATTTTCTCATTAGACACAGATAACATTGATAATATAGAACACGGTTTACATCTAATTATCCTGGACATGTTATCCAGCTATGTTCAGCAACGTGATCTGTATTCTTTTGTGCAGACGCTCAATAGTATAGTGGAAAGTTATTTACTAAGTTGTAATGAATTATTATTGTCCGGAAAAATTAATGAAATTAAACTGATTACGGATAAAGGAAATATTGTAATCAACAAAAAATTGTTACGTCGTTGGTGGAAACGTAAAAAGTCTTTTCTGAGTTTTTAAATGCATAGGTTAATAAAACGTGTAGCTACATCGCAAGATAAAATAAATAATAAAACATCTGTTTTAGAGCGTGTTTATGCAAATAGAAATATTAACTCTAAAGAAGAACTGAACTATTCAATTAGTAACTTGTTACCTTATGAACAGCTTAAAGGTATTTCTGAAGCAGCTGAACTTATCGCGACAGCCATTAAAGAAAATTCAATAATTGTCATTGTAGGCGATTTTGATGTTGATGGAGCAACCAGTACCACAGTAGCAGTGAAGGCCCTTCGTAGCATGGGGGCAGATAAGGTTCATTTTATTGTACCAAATCGGTTTGAGTTTGGTTATGGCCTGACTCCTGAAATCGTTGCGGTTGCGGTTGAACGTTTTCATCCTGACATGATTATTACTGTTGATAATGGAATATCGAGCGTCGATGGTGTAAAGGTGGCAAAAGATCTCAAGCTCAAAGTGGTTATCACTGATCACCATCTTGCCGCAGAAGTGTTACCTCAAGCAGATGCCATTGTTAACCCGAATCAACCCGGTGATAGTTTTCCAAGTAAAATGCTGGCTGGAGTGGGAGTTATTTTTTATGTCATGCTGGCGGTGCGTTCGTTATTACGTGAACAAGGCTGGTTTGAA
Organism: uncultured Ectothiorhodospiraceae bacterium; assembly: GCA_947258695.1. Classification (GTDB taxonomy): domain Bacteria; phylum Pseudomonadota; class Gammaproteobacteria; order UBA6429; family Thiohalophilaceae; genus JAGLTQ01. Next base: position 2,428 of record CAMYJG010000002.1, read on the forward strand.
CAAAACAATATACAAGAGCCTAACCTGGCTGAATTATTAGACCTGGTAGCACTTGGTACCGTCGCAGATGTTGTACCGCTTGATTACAATAATCGAATTTTAGTTTCACAGGGGTTAGCGCGCATTCGTTCTGGTCGTGTTTGTGCAGGAATAGAGGCACTCATTAATGTAACCGGACGTGATAAAACACGGCTTATAGCCAGTGACTTTGGTTTTGCTATTGCGCCACGATTAAATGCAGCCGGCCGGCTGGATGATATGTCATTAGGCATTAATTGTTTATTAAGCGAAAAGCTGGAAACCGCAACTAGTATGGCCAATAAATTAGATGAGATTAACCTCGCTCGTCGCGACATAGAAGCGGATATGAAATCACAGGCAATGAAACTTTTGGATGAGATGAGCCTGGATGAAAATGATGACTTGCCTTTTGGTTTATGTCTTTTTGATGAGGATTTTCATGAAGGTGTGGTTGGTATTATTGCATCAAGAATTAAAGATCATTGGCATCGACCCGTCATTGTATTTGCAGAGTCCGAAGCAGGGTTCCTCAAAGGTTCTGGGCGTTCAGTCAAAGGTCTGCATATTCGGGATGCTTTGGATAGTGTTGCAGCAAAACATCCAGAGCTGATTTCTAAGTTTGGCGGGCATGCAATGGCGGCAGGACTCACTATCGCAAAATCTGACTATAGTTTATTTAGCAAAGCATTTGATGAAGAAGTGCGTCGGCACTTAGGCAAGGATGATTTGCAAGGTGTGGTGATGAGCGATGGCGAGTTGTCCGAATCAGAATTAACCATGAAAACGGCTGAAGAGCTTCGATTTGCCGGCCCTTGGGGACAAACGTTCCAGGAGCCAGTCTTCGATGGTATCTTTAATATTATTACTAAACGTATTGTTGCTGAGAAACATTTAAAATTATCCTTACAGCCAGTTAACTCTAATATTGAAATTGATGCGATTGCATTCAATCTAACTGATGAAAACTGGCCACAATCTGTACAACAAGTCAGTATCGCCTATCGCCTGGATGTGAATACGTTTCGTGGTCAGCAAAGTTTACAGCTCATGCTGGAACATATCGAACCGTGTTAATTTACAGCGGGCCCTCTTCACCATGCAAGGCAGTGAGTTTTAGGGTAAGATAGCGCTTTTAAAATTTTAGAGATTTCAACATGTTGGAAATCAATCCTATCAAAACTCGGATCAAAGATTATCAGGAGCGCACTGACATCCTGAGGGGGTATCTTTGACTATGAGGCAAAAAAAGAACAATTAGCAGAAGTCACTCGTGAACTTGAAGAGCCAAATGTCTGGGACAATCCTGAAAGAGCCCTGGAATTAGGTCGAGAAAGAGTTCAGCTAGAAAAAATTGTCCATATTATTGATGAACTTAATACCAGCCTGGTCGATGCGGCGGAGCTAGTGGAACTCGCTGCTGAAGAAGATGACAGCGAAACCGTCCAGTCTGTTGAGACTGAACTGGATGATAAAGAGAAATCGCTCGAGCAACTCGAATTTCAGCGCATGTTTTCCGGTAAAATGGATGCCAATAATGCTTTTCTGGATATCCAGTCTGGATCGGGTGGTACAGAAGCACAGGATTGGGCTGAAATGTTATTGCGCATGTATCTTCGCTGGGGTGAAAGTAACGGTTTCGCCACAGAGTTAGTTGAAGCTTCATCGGGTGAAGTTGCTGGAATCAAAAGTGCTACCATTAAATTCACCGGGGAATATGCCTTTGGTTGGTTGCGTACAGAAACCGGTGTACATCGTTTAGTACGTAAATCTCCGTTTGATTCAGGTAATCGTCGCCACACATCCTTTTCTTCTGTTTTTGTCTCTCCTGAGGTTGACGATAATATTGATATTGAAATTAACCCAGCCGACTTGCGTGTAGATACCTATAGGGCCAGCGGGGCAGGTGGGCAGCACGTAAATAAAACGGATTCCGCTGTGCGTTTAACACATGAACCAACCGGGATCGTGGTACAGTGCCAAAGCGGACGCTCGCAGCATCAAAATAAAGATAACGCGATGAAACAACTTAAATCAAAACTCTATGAGTTTGAGTTGCAGAAGCAGAATGAAGAGAAACAAGCACTGGAAGATGGTAAAACAGATATTGGCTGGGGTAGTCAGATTCGTTCATACGTTCTGGATCAGTCCCGCATTAAAGATTTACGCACCAATGTTGAAACCAGTAATACCCAGGCAGTATTAGATGGCGGCTTGAACATGTTTATTGAAGCCAGCCTGAAAAGCGGTTTATAAAAATATTCGCCACTAAGGGCACAAAGGACACAAAGAAGTTCAAATTTAATACTCTTTGTGTACTTGGTGTTCTTCGTGGCTAAACGTTGAATAATAGAGAAACAAAATGTCAGAAAATAATGAACAACCAGCTGTAGATGAAAATAAACTCATAGCAGAGCGTCGCCAAAAATTGGCGAGTATTCGTGAAGCTGATGGCGCTGCATTTCCAAATGATTTTCGTCGTAATGTCATGGCAGGTGAGTTACAGGCAGAATATGGTGATAAAGAAAAGGATGAGCTCGCTGAATTAAATATCCGGGTGAGTGTTGCTGGCCGTATGATGCTTAAGCGGGTAATGGGTAAAGCAAGTTTTGCCACTGTTCAGGATATGTCCGGTCGCATTCAATTTTATGTAGCACGTGATGAATTACCGGAAGGTGTTTATAACGAGCAGTTTAAGAAGTGGGATATTGGTGACATTATTGGTGGCGAAGGTACCTTAATGAAAACCAATAAAGGTGAGTTGTCAGTTAAGCTGGATAGTATTCGCCTGCTGACAAAATCATTACGTCCACTGCCTGAAAAATTCAAAGGTATCTCAGATCAAGAAACACGTTATCGTCAGCGTTATATTGATCTCATTATGAATGAAGATTCTCGTAACACTTTTATAATGCGTTCTAAAATAGTGGCACATATACGTGAGTTTTTAACGGCAAAAAATTTCCTCGAAGTCGAAACACCGATGATGCAAGTTATTCCTGGTGGTGCAACCGCGCGTCCATTTACCACTTTCCATAATGCGCTGGATATGGATTTATTTTTACGTATTGCGCCTGAGTTATATCTAAAACGTTTAGTTGTTGGTGGTTTTGAGCGTGTGTTTGAAATTAATCGTAACTTCCGTAATGAAGGATTGTCGACCCGGCATAATCCTGAATTCACCATGATCGAATTTTATGAAGCCTATGCTGATTATCGTGATCTTATGGATATTACTGAAGAAATGTTACGTTCGATTGCTGAGAATGTGGTCGGAAAAACTCAAGTGCCTTACCAGGGAGATGTTTATGACTTTGGTAAGCCATTTGAGCGTATGACAGTTAAAGAATCTATTCTTCATTTTAATAAAGATATTACTATGGAAGAGTTAGATGACGAGCAAAAAGCACGTGCGATTGCTGAACGGCTAGCTATCCCATTGAAAGATGGTTATGGTTTAGGAAAAGTGCAAATCGAAATATTTGAGAAGACGGTAGAACATCGTTTAATGAACCCGACATTTATCACTGCTTACCCTACCGAAGTATCCCCACTGGCTCGACGTAATGATGAAGATCCTTTCGTCACCGATCGATTTGAGTTTTTTGTAGGCGGGCGTGAAATTGCCAATGGTTTCTCGGAATTAAATGATGCGGAAGATCAAGCCGAGCGTTTTAAAGCTCAGGTTGAAGAAAAAGAAGCCGGTGATGATGAAGCCATGTTTTTTGATGAAGATTATATCACTGCATTGGAACATGGTATGCCACCCACAGCCGGTGAAGGTATTGGTATTGATCGCTTAGTCATGTTGTTTACTGATGCACCGTCAATCCGTGATGTACTTCTTTTCCCGCATATGAGGCCAGAAGCATAATTGAAAATTATGATTAGGGTTATACTAGATGAACTGCTTCGCAGTTCTTAAGTGCACCGTTTAATCCCTTCGGGATTGTTTCGGCATTCCCTGAACATCTCCGATGTTCTGGTCCGACCAGAAGCTTAATCTAAGATTAAGGTTGGGGAGTACTCGACAAACCTTTCTGAGGTTTATAAGCACGACCAGAAATAATTTATTGAATGACTGTAGAGTTAAGGAAAATACATGACTGAAATTAATGGCTTACTCTTTGATGGAAAAAATGTCGATAAATTATCGGTCAATCTTGTCGTTACAGATAATGGTGCTGCCCATTTATCTAATAAACCGGATTCCACATTTAAATTTTCCAAGGTTGCGGTGTCGCCACGAATAGGCGATTCAACGCGTTTCTTAACCTTGCCTGATGGACGTTTATTTGAAACTACAAACAATAATGCCATTGATCAATTAACGACACTTTATCCGACTAGTAAACACTCTCAAATTCATTCAGGTAACTGGATATTAAAGTCTTCCGTTCTTGTTGTGGTTTTGCTCTTAACCTGGATAGGTATCAGTATCGGTATTCCCGCTCTTACTTATAAAATAGCCATGCAGGTACCAGAGGAGATGCTGGTTGAATCTGGCAAAAAGGCAATGGTTGATTTAGATAAGGGGCCATTCACGGAGACAAAATTAAGTAAAAAACGGCAGAAAAACCTGACTAATACGTTTATGAAACTGCTGCCTGACGACCATGAGAAATTAGCCTATAAACTTCATTTTCGTGAATCTGAGAAAATTGGAGCTAATGCTTTTGCCTTACCATCGGGCGATATTATTATTACTGATAAATTAATTAAATTATCAGCGAATGATGATGAGATTCGTTCAATACTGCTACATGAAATTGCCCATGTTGAATTGCGCCATGGTATTCAAAGTACAATTAAAACATCCTCTCTTTTGTTACTGGTTGTGGCGATTACGGGTGATGTAACGAGTTTAAGTACGGTGTTACTTGGTGTGCCTGCACTTTTATTGGATTCAAGTTACAACCGTAAGATGGAATGGGAAGCCGATAGTTATTCATTAACAAAAATGCAGCAGTTAAAAATTAATCCTATCGCTTTTGCAAATATGCTGGAGAAGTTAGTGAAATCACATGTAGAAAAAAATACTAAGGTAAAAAACAATCAGGATGATAATAAACAAACGGATGATTACGATGATTATAGCGATGGGTATTGGTCGACTCATCCCCCCAGCAAAGAACGGATAGAACGGATGAAAGCTGCAAGCAAAGAGTTTGCAGTGAATACAAAAGGCTAAAGGGTTTAATTATTTGAGGTTAAACTACTTAAAATTTCCTGGCTGACCAGGTTGTTATGATGCTGCACCAATGCCTGGGATCGAAACAATTCGAATAACTCGAAGATTGCAATACCAACGATGAGAGCTATTCCCAGCTCGATATATTTCATAACAATGCAGGCTACACCACCCCAGAACACAGTAATATTGATAAAACCAAGCAGCCATTTCCCTAAATAAAAGTGATGTAAACCCGCTATAAAAATATAGTTGAGTGTTGCATAGGTATCAGGATCTTTAATTCTTTTTTCTGATAATTTGTAGAAAGTTCGACGTTGTTCGTCAGGTAATTCACGGATTTGTCTGCGAATTTGATCTTGTGTTTCTTCTACGACAGATGCATTTAACACTTCAATTCCTCATTTTATTTTTGTTATGACGTGATTTAGTTAGCGACCTAGTGTAATAACAACAGCTTCTCGTTTCCAGAATAAGAGTAAGCGTTTTTGTTCGACTACCTGGAAAACCACCTGCCAACCTTCGCTGGCCTCTTTATTCAACGTCGCTTCCATTTTAGCAATAGGTATACCCGATGCACCTAAAAAAATTGTTCCTAATCCACCTTCCAAGACATGAATTACTTTATATTCTTTATACGTCATTTGTTCTCTCCATAGATTTATTATATTTATATTTGCGCAAGCATTTCACCATAAGCTTGTTATGATGAAATACTTAGTAAAATATACCACAGAAATTCGTGAAGTTTAAAGAATCACTTCCATACAAGTCTGTATCAGTGAATATACCGAAAAAGGATGTGCAATAAAATTAACTACGCTAATGCCGCTCTGGCAGCTTCTATATTTGCATTGGTTTCATCCATATCAACCACACTGATATCAGCTTGTAGTCCAAGCTTGGTAAATGCAGGTACGGTTGACCAGTCTACATCTGTATGCGGATGGCTTGTATCAATCAAACTTTGCAAGTTCGCCACAACAACTACATCTACGTAATCTGCTCCATCACCTGAATCGCGATGGAGATCTTCATGTTCAGCGGCAACAGCGATCAGCTCTTCAGGAAAATTCCATTTGCGAAGAATTTCAGCACCAATAGTGGTGTGTACACTGCTAATAATTCTATCTAGCGTGGCTTCATCTGCTATCAAATCAGGGTAATCTTCTGCTCGACTTAAAATGGGTAGGGCACCAATATCATGTACTAAGCCAGCTAGCATGGCTTGATCTGGTTGCAACTTGGTAAATTGGCTTGCCAATGCATGAGCGATGGCTGCCACTTCAGTGGAGTGCTCCCATATTTTACGTAGACGTTTATCCGTCACATCAGAGGTTGCCTGGAACATTTGTTCCATTACCATACTGGTAACCAGGTTGCGAACCATATTGCCACCCATACGGGTAACGGCTGCTTCAACACTTTCTATTGGACTACTAGCTCGTAATAGTGGACTATTGGAAACTTGGATCATTCGGGCAGAGAGGGCAGCATCACTGGTAATGATTTTTGATACATCGATAAGCGAAGAGTCTTCGTCCTCAAGGGTATCTCTGACTTTTAACGCAACTTCGGGAAGTGTAGGCAGAACCAGTTTATCTTTTTCCAGGTCGTCTAATAATTGATCAAGAAATTTTTCTTCAGCAGCGGCGTCCATCATGTTTTCCTTATGTATTGTTATAGGAAAGTTATCGGCATTGTCTGAAAAATATTAAATATTTTTGTTATTTTTTTTCTTCTTCCAGGTTATAGGGCAAATCAATGTAGTGAAGAACTGGTCCATTGCCAGACTCAATATGTAACTCATCCATTTCGGCTTTTTCAATTTGCAATACAGCTAAAACCTCAATTTTATTGTCCGCTGACCAGCTGGCAGTCACAATTTGCCCGACTTTTTGTTCACTTTCATCACTAGTGAGCACTGCTTGTCCAGCTGAAGGTAAGGTGTCGCTGTCGAGCGACGCAATAAACAGGCGTCGTTTGAGCTTACCCAGGTAGTGCATCCTGGCAACGACCTCTTGCCCCGGGTAACAACCCTTGGTAAAACTGAGGCTATTGATTGCTTGTAAATTAACCATTTGCGGGACAAAGGCTTCCACAGTTTCTGTGACAATTTCCGGAATACCCGCACGTATAGTGAGAAGATTCCAGCTATTTTCACCAATCATCGTCGCATCGCTTTGCAGTGATTGCCATAGCTCCTGTATTTTACTGATGGGGCCATGGGCTTCATAGCGAGGTACCGTACCAGCTATTTTTATAATGGTGATATCATTTTCGGTGACTGATTCATCGGCCTTTACCGGGCAGTTTGTAAATATGGCGGCGAGCTTGTCTGTGGCATTCACTCCGGCGATACCGATTCGTGAAAATTCATCACTTTTATCAGTGAGTACAACTTTGCTGCGCATAACAAACATACGCAGGCGTTTTAATGTTGCATCACATATATCAGAGCGCAGGCTTAAATAATAATTTTGCTGGCGTTTGAAAATTCTGAAACTCGCGAGTATACGGCCTTTGGGATTACAGTATGCGCTAAGTTGTCCCACTTGCTCTGACACAAGTTTGATATCGTTTGTAAATTGGCCCTGAAAAAAATCGACAACATCATCGCCATTGGCTTCGATTAATGCGTAATGACTTAGATCGGCGAGGACTATATTTGAATAAGCCGTTTGTTCTTCATCATAAGAAAGACCAAAATTTTTGACACAATTGTTTTCTATTATTGCATTATGGTTTAGAAGAAATTTTTCCCATTCAGTATTCATAATCGACCTATAAATATATTATTTGATAATTATCACGGTTTGTTGTATCAATAGAGTTGTTGGTTATACGTGCGCAAGATAGCTTATGATAAGTGTGGGATGAATTATACAATATGACAACAAATCTTAAAATAAACTGAGCTATTATATTTAAACATATGAGCAAAACTCGTCTTTTTATTTTAATAACCTTAGGCTTTGTATGAATACGAAAGAGAGCAGGCCAAAGTATTTGAACTTATTTAAGATCCGTTTACCGATAACGGGTATTGCGTCAATCTATCATCGAATCAGTGGTTTAATTTTATTTTTATCAATTCCATTTAGTTTATACCTTTTACAGCTTTCGTTATCGGGTAATTCTGGTTATGCAGAAGCAATCGCTTTTTTATCTTCGAGCTGGGTTAAGCTGGCCTTAGTGATACTAACCTGGTCATTTGCCCATCACTTGTTTGCCGGTTTTCGATTTTTACTCATTGACCAGAACATCGGAATTTCATTAGCAACTGCGCGAATGTCTGCCTGGCTAGTTGTTATTGCTGCTGTTATTGTCACCGTGCTAATTAGCGGGGTATGGATAATATGAGTTTGCAGGCGCAGGGTATGCGAACCTGGTTATTACAACGATTAACCGCTGTTTATATTGCCGTTTACTCATTGGTATTGATCGGCTGGCTTGTGACTCAATTTCCAGTTGATTATGATAGTTGGCATAGTGCTTTCTCTAATCCTGTAATTTTAATCGCGACGATTATTTTTTATCTCTCTTTATTTGCCCATGCCTGGGTTGGTGTGCGTGACATCCTGGTTGACTATGCTAAACCCAGCAGTTTGCGATTTATTCTTTTGACTGGATTAGCTATTTTTCTCACAGTAATGGCGGTATGGCTATTACTCATTGTTATTAGCCTGGTAAAAGTATGAGTCTTGAAAATCTGCAACGACGTAAATTCGATACACTGGTTATTGGCGCCGGCGGTGGTGGTTTACGGGCAGCTTTACAACTCGCTGAAGCTGATGCACATGTTGCTGTCGTGTCTAAAGTATTTCCTACTCGTTCTCATACGGTTGCCGCACAAGGTGGCATGAATGCTGCGTTAGCTAACGTGTTACCGGATAACTGGCATTGGCATATGTACGACACCATTAAAGGCAGTGATTACCTTGGTGATCAAGATGCGATTGAATATATGTGTCGCGCAGCGTCTCACCTGGTGTATGAACTTGAACACCAGGGTGTACCTTTTAGCCGTATGGATAGTGGAAAAATATATCAACGTCCCTTTGGTGGTCAAAGTCAGAACTTTGGGGGCGAGCAAGCTGCCCGAACATGTGCCGCAGCAGATAGAACCGGCCATGCGATTTTACATACTTTGTATCAACAAAATATTAGGGCAAAAACACATTTCTTTGATGAATATTTCGCGATTGATTTAATTAAAGATAAATCAGGTTTTATTCTGGGTGCTCTGGTGCTTGAAATTGAGACAGGCGAGCCATTATTAATCGAAGCGAAAACAACTTTGTTAGCAACCGGAGGAGCAGGGCAGCTTTTCCGTACTAATACCAATGCCCATATCAATACCGGGGATGGTTTGGCAATGGCGTTACGCGCTGGCTTGCCGTTACAGGACATGGAATTTTTTCAGTTTCATCCAACCGGTATCGCAGGCAAAGGTATGTTAATCACCGAAGGGGCACGTGGCGAAGGTGGTTACCTGATTAATAAAGATGGTGAACGTTTTATGGAGCGTTATGCACCACATGCTAAAGATTTAGCCAGTCGTGATGTTGTCAGTCGTGCTATTGCTACCGAAGTTCGTGAAGGACGTGGTTGTGGTCCGCAGGCTGATCACGTGATGCTTAAATTAGATCATCTTGGGCGAGATGTTTTATATAAACGCTTGCCTGGTATATGTGATATGTCAAAAACCTTTATGCATATTGATCCTGCTGAAGAATCCATTCCCGTTTTTCCTACTGCGCATTATACCATGGGAGGGATTCCGACAAATCGATTTGGACAAGTGGTTGTTCCTGTTGATCAAGGTGAGGAATCTATTCCGGGGTTATATGCTGTCGGTGAATGTGCTTGCGTTTCAGTACACGGTGCGAATCGATTAGGTGGAAACTCACTATTAGATATCGTGGTATTTGGTCGTGCCGCAGGCAATGACATTAAAAAATATTTAAAAGAAAACCGGCATCATCGCCAGATTGATGAAGACAGTGTTGAGCTTGCGCTTGCTCATTTGAAGCGTTGGAACGAACCCGATAACCGAGATGATGATAGTAGTGAAACGGTTTCCGGGTTACGGGCAGAACTACAAAAAACCATGGAAGACTATTGCAGTGTTTTTAGAACCGAAGAAATATTGCAGCAAGGTTTAGATAAAGTGTTAGAGCTTGAAAAACGAATGAAGCATGTTCGGATTCATGATCACTCTAAAGTCTTCAATACGGCAAGAATCGAAGCGATGGAGCTGGAAAACCTGGTGGATCTTGCAGTTGCCACGGTTAAATCAGCATTAGAACGAAAAGAAAGTCGTGGCGCTCATTCACGTATCGATTATTCTGAACGAGATGATGTTAGTTGGTTGAAACATAGTCTATATTATAAAGACGGCCACCGCATGGATTATAAACCTGTGACTTTAAAACCTGTATCAGTTGAAAGTTTCCCACCTAAACCAAGAGTTTATTAACAGGGTATTTTATGCGCTTTAAAATCTACCGCTATAATCCTGAAACAGATAAAAAACCTTATATGCAGGATTTTATTCTGGATGAAGTCACCGATGATATGATGCTTCGCGATGCATTGTTGTTGTTAAAAGAGAAAGATGAAACCTTAACGTTTCGTCACTCATGCGGTGAAGGTGTGTGTGGTTCTGATGCGATTAATATTAATGGCACAAATGGACTTGCCTGTAAAAGTCGATTGTCGGAATTAAAAGAACCTGTTGAAGTCAGGCCTGTACCCAGTATGCCTGTGATACGGGACCTGGTGGTGGATATGGAACAGTTTTACCATCATTACCGTGCAGTTAAACCTTATTTAACCGTGCATGATCCGGTTCCTGAAGTTGAGTTTAAACAGACACCTGAACAACGTGATAAGTTAGATGGTTTGTATGAATGCATATTATGTGGCTGCTGCACAACCTCATGCCCATCATTTTGGTGGAACCCGGATAAGTTTCGTGGACCAGCGGCATTATTGCAGTCTTATCGGTTTTTAGCGGATAGTCGTGACCAGGCGACCGCAGAACGTTTGCAGGAACTTGATGGGCCTTACCGGATGTTTCGTTGTCACTCAATTATGAATTGTGTCAATGTTTGCCCTAAAGGATTAAACCCTACCGAAGCGATCCATAATATTAAAAAGCTCATGGTAAAGGATTTAGTGTAACTGATGTTATACCCTACCGATTTATCTCTGGACGAAACACGTTTGCGTTGGCAATGCCGCAGGGGCATGCTTGAGTTAGATCTTATGTTAGAAACATTCGTGGAAAAGCGTTATGCTGATTTGCCGATGAAATCGAAACAGGCATTTCATCAGCTTTTAAAATGCCAGGATCAGTTTTTGCTGGACTATTTAATGGGACAGGATGTTCCAAACGACAAGGATGTTGCCGATGTTGCAAAACAAGTTCGAGATGCCGCTGGACCTGGTAATTAATAACTCAAGAACTTTCCATATTTACCTGGTTGTTATCGTTTTGCTTTCATTTATCAGTATTTTTATTTCTTCAATTGCATTAGTTATGCAAGTCTTCCTGGTTTTTTTATTATTTTTGATGACTGCACTTATTCTAAAAAAGCAAAAAGAAAGCCGGATAACCTCTTTAAATTTATCTGCTGAAGATAAGTGGGAGATTGAAATTAATCACAAGCAGCGTTTGTCTGCAGAGTTAACCGGTGAATGCATAGTTAGCTATTTTATTGTTTGGTTAAATTTCACAACGAGTAATCATTTTGGTAAGAAGAAAACCTTTCATTTATTGTTACTGCCAGATTCTGCTGATAAAGATTTACTAAGGCGTTTACGAGTGCGTTTAAGATTTTTATCACAGTTGAATAAAAAGGGTAAGGCCATAACGCGCGATAGCGCGGCAATCTGATAATCCTGAGCAATTGCTATAAGATTGCTTCAGTCATGTTATTCCATTTCAATGACGAGGAAATTTTATGTTTTGGGAATAAATCCCATTGGCCTAAGTACAGTATTTTTTGGCTGCCCATTCAAATTAGGATGATTTAATGTGTAATGTAAGCCACGACTTTCTTTGCGATCAATCGCAGATTGAATAATTAAATCGGCAACCATGGCAAGGTTACGTAATTCTAGTAAGTCACTGGTGACACGGAAGTTACCGTAGTACTCATCGATTTCCTTGAGTAATAAATTTACCCGGCTTTTAGCCCGACGAAGTCGTTTATCTGTTCTGACTATGCCGACATAATCCCACATAAAGCGGCGTAACTCATCCCAGTTATGTGTTACCACAACTTCTTCATCGGAGTCAGTAACCCGACTCTCATCCCAAAGCGGTAAAGTGATGTCTGCAGTCTCATCATTGGCTTGTTCGAGAATATACTTACTGACCGACTGGGCAAAGACCAGGCATTCAAGTATCGAATTACTCGCCATACGGTTTGCCCCGTGTAACCCAGTAAATGCTGTTTCACCAATGGCATAAAGCTGCTTGAGGTCGGTTTGACCATTAATATCCGTCATTACACCACCACAGGTGTAGTGGGCTGCAGGGACAACAGGTATCGGTTGCTTGGTGATATCAATGCCAAATTCTAGGCAGCGCTCATAGATAGTAGGGAACATACGGCGAACAAAGTTTGCTGGTTTATGACTGATATCAAGATAGACGCATTCGGTACCGAGTCGTTTCATTTCATGATCAATCGCCCGGGCGACAATATCACGTGGCGCAAGCTCGGCGCGTTTATCAAACTTTTTCATAAAGGGTGTGCCATCAGGCAGGCGTAAGATTCCACCTTCACCGCGTACCGCTTCTGTAATAAGGAAGGATTTCGCTTCCGAGTGATACAGGCAAGTTGGGTGGAACTGGTTAAATTCCATATTGGCGACACGACAACCTGCACGCCAGGCCATAGCGATACCGTCCCCGGTTGAGGTATCCGGATTGGTGGTATAGAGATAAACTTTACTTGCCCCGCCTGTTGCCAGGATAGTGTGTTTTGCATGAAATACATTCACACGACTATTTTTTCTATCTAGTATATAAGCACCCAGGCAGGCATTTGAATTTTTTTTGCCAATTTTTGTACTGGTTATTAAATCAATGGCATTGTGGTGCTCATAAATATCAATATTCGGGTGTGTTCTGACCTTATGCTCGAGCGTTGTTTCAATTGCCCGCCCACTGGCATCCTGGGCATGGATTATTCGGCGTTGGCTGTGACCCCCTTCACGGGTCAGGTGATAGTCCTTGTTATTGCTAGTGCGAGTAAACTCAATGCCTTGTTCTATTAGCCATTGAATGTTTTCTGTGCTGTGCTCGACGGTAAAGCGAACCACCTCCTCATTGCACAGATTTGCCCCAGCAGCGAGTGTATCGGCAACATGTGATTCGATACTGTCTTTGGGATCGAGCACCGCAGCGACGCCGCCCTGGGCATATAATGTCGATCCTTCCCGTAAAATACCCTTTGAAATCAATGAGATATGGTATGTGTTGGCCAGCCGTAAAGCTAAGCTTAAACCCGCAGCGCCACCACCAATAATAAGGATATCTGTATTATGTTGCATGAAAGACGCCGTTCTCTATATCAGTATTAGGAAAGGTGATAAAGTTAGTAATTAATGATTTTACCTGAATAAAGCACGAAAAAAACATAAGAAAAACAACTTGAGTTAGTAAAACACGTATTAGATGATAACTCATTGAAAAAAAATCAATTCACTGTGAACTCTGCCCCGACTTTCATGTCTATTTTTATGTTCGGGTACCTTTAAGTGTGCAGGATAAGGAACAACCCGAATGGGTGAAAGAAATATAGATCAAGCGCTGGTTGAGCGCGTTCAAAAAGGCGATAAAAAAGCATTTGACATCTTGGTTCTGAAATACCAACAACGTGTCATGAATATTTTGTCACGCTATGTACGCGACTCAGCTGAAGTACAGGATTTAGCCCAGGAAACGTTTATTAAGGCTTACCGGGCATTAGCAACATTTCGTGGCGACAGCGCTTTTTATACATGGGTTTATCGCATAGCGATAAATACCGCAAAAAATTTTATTGTGGCGCAGGGACGTCGTCCTCCACGAGATGATGTTGAAGCCTCTGATGCTGAACAGTATGACGGAGCAGATGGCTTACGGGAACATGCCTCTCCAGAAAGAATTTTACTCAAGGATGAAATTGCAGAATTGGTATTCAGTACGATTGATGAATTGCCTGAAGATTTAAAAATGGCAATAACATTAAGAGAAATTGAAGGTCTGAGTTATGACGAGATTGCTGAGACCATGTCCTGTCCTATTGGTACCGTAAGGTCGCGAATATTCAGGGCGCGTGAAACGATAGATGAAAAAATTCGACCATTATTAAATTAGTTTTAGTTGGTTAGATGTAAATTTAATAAACTCTGAATAATGAGATGTAAATTATGAATGACAAAACAGATAAACTCTCTGCCTTAATGGATGGTGAAGTTCGTGATGCCGATAAATGGGTTGAACAGCTTGCTAAAGATGAAGCTATGCAAGATGTTTGGCGCCGCTATCATTTAGCGCGTGATGTAATGAAAGGGCAGTTATCGGATTTTCCTGCAATGGATATTTCTTCAGCTGTCAGCGAATCGTTAAAAGATGAGCCGGTTATTCTTACACCTGTCTGGCGTCGTTTAAGTCCACGTTATGTAATGAAGCAGGCTGCAGGTCTGGCCGTTGCGGCTGCTGTAGGCACGGTAGCGGTGTTGAGCGTGCAACAAACGCAACTTATCTCAACAGGCGATCAAACAATAGCAAGTAACAATAGCTCTGCTGAAAGTGTCCAGGTTGCGTCAAAAATTCAACCGGGTCAAATAAGACAGGTGAGTTTTACTACACGAAATAAACTGGATGAAGCGGTTGAATCAAAATTAAGCGGTTACCTGGTTAATCATAATGAATTTTCGACTTCGACTCGCGTAAGCAGGGTTATGCCATACAGTCGTATTGTTAGTTTTGTTCCAACATCTTCTCAGTCTTCATCAGCACAGGTTAATAATGATAAATAAGTTTGCTTCACTGCTTGCGCTGTTTTTAATTTCTTATACTGCTTTAGCTGATCATCCTAAAGAGGATATTGAAAAATGGTTGGCGAAAATGCACCACGCTGCGCATATGATTAACTATGATGGCACCTTTGTATATGGACAGAATAATGAAATGACCACTATGCAAATTATTCATAGTGTAGATAAAAATGGTGTGTTTGAGCGACTGATTTCACTTGATGGCAGTGGCCGTGAAGTGATTCGTAGTGGTGATACCGTTACCTGTGTGTTGCCAGATAAAAAATCTGTTGTGGTTGATAAAAGTCGTCCTGACTCAGAGTTTCCACCGACTTTTCCATTAAAGATTGAACAGCTTTCCAGGTTTTATACTTTTCATTTTGGTAAGCCAGGAATGGTTGCCGGACAAAATGCGGTAAACCTTAAAATACAACCCAAAGATGGCTACCGCTATGCGCATTCTTTATGGATTGATAAGAAAACGGGGTTATTACTAAAAGACCATCTTATTGATGATAATGGGAAAATAGTTGAACAGTTTATGTTTACCCAGATTAGTTATCCAAATGTGATTGAAAAAGTTCGTTTGATTTCTGATAACAAGAATAAAAAATTCAAATGGTTTAAAGCAAAAGCGCCAGACTCAAATAATGAAGTTAACAAAAGTATGAGCTGGAAAGTGACGGCTGTTCCTCCAGGGTTTGTTCCTGGTGTAAAGCGTCATCATAAAATGACTATGAGTGCCATGCCGGTTGAACACTTTATGTTTTCCGATGGTTTGTCATCGGTTTCTGTATTTGTTGAGAAGCAAATGAAAAAAAGCAAGAACCTGATTGGTGGTTCTACCATGGGAGCTGTACATGCTTACGGCCGTGCGATAGGAAAGTATCATGTTACTGTCGTTGGAGAAGTACCTCATGCCACCGTTAAAATGATTGCTGATTCCGTTCAACATATTTCTCGTTAGACTTACCAAAAAAATGATAACTGAACATGCCACCGTGGTTATGATTGAAAACAATCAAACCTGGATTGAAACGCAAAGAAAATCTGTTTGTGGGCAATGTAGTGCAAATAAAGGTTGTGGTACATCCGTGTTATCGAAAGTCATAGGCAATAAATTTTCCAGAATGAAGGCGATTAACAAAGTTGGTGCTGAGGTTGGCGATGAGGTCGTTGTCGGTCTTAATGAAAAGTTTTTATTAAAGGGTGCGTTTATGACCTATTTAGTGCCGCTCATTTATATGTTTGTTTTTTCACTGTTCGGGAAGTTGATTGCACAAGAAGCTCAGTCTTTTGATAGTGAGCTGTTTATTATAATTTTCGCTGCTTTGGGTTTTTTTCTCGGTATGCGACAGTTAAGAAATTTTTCAACGGCTATTTCAGAGAATGAAAATTATCAACCTGTCATATTGAAAAAATCAATTTCTTCTTCGTTTGTTAATATAGTAAAGTGAGTAAAACTATGTCAATGCCTGTCGCAAATAAGATAGTCGCTGTAACAAGTTTATTTTTTATTTCATTAATTAGCTTTAATGTAACGGCTAAAATGTCAGGGTTACCTGATTTCACTCATTTAGTCGAAGAATATAGTGATGCTGTTGTAAATATTAGTACAACACAAAAAATAAAAAAACGTAATGGTGTACCTCAAATCCCCGGGTTTCCTCATGATGGGCCTTTCGGTGATTTGTTACGAAAATTCTTTGAGCAACAAAGTTATAAAAAAAACAATTCTTCAACTGATAATAACTCAGCCACAGCAAATCTAATTCAAACCCGACGAACTAATGATTCTTTAGGTTCCGGTTTTATTATTGATTCCGATGGCTATGTTGTGACAAATCATCATGTTATCCGGGACGCGGATGAAATTATTGTACGTTTAAAAGATCGTCGTGAATTAAAAGCCAAGGTTATTGGTTCAGATGGACGTAGTGATATTGCACTCTTAAAAGTTGAAGCAGATAACTTACCAGTAGTAAAAATTGGTTCGTCAGCATCTTTAAAAGTGGGCTCATGGGTGATGGCTATCGGTTCTCCTTTTGGTTTTGATCACTCTGTTTCTGTCGGTGTCATTAGTGCGATAGGACGTACTTTACCCAGTGAAACCTATGTTCCTTTTATTCAAACCGATGTTGCGATCAACCCGGGTAACTCGGGTGGACCACTTTTTAACATGAATGGAGAAGTGATCGGGATAAACTCGCAAATATATAGCCGCACGGGTGGTTTTATGGGGTTATCTTTTGCTATCCCTGTTGATGTTGCAAAAGATATCGTTGAACAGCTTAAGCGTACTGGTCAGGCAAAATGGGGCTGGTTAGGCGTCCTGATTCAGGATGTGAACAAGGAACTGGCCGAGTCGTTTGGTATGAAAAAACCGATGGGTGCGGTGGTACTGAGGGTTTTGGATGACACACCCGCGAAGAAGGCCGGTATAGAAGTGGGTGATGTGATTACGCATTTTGGCGATAAAACGATTAATCGCTCATCGGATTTACCGCTGGCTGTCGGTCAATCCGCTATTGGTAGCAAGGTGCGTGTCCGGGTTATTCGCGATGGTAAAACCAAACGACTTAAGGTGAAAATTGCTGAACTTCCAACCGAGGAAGAGTTGGCAGAGAATGGAAGTAGCCCACGAGAGGCGAAAAGTAACCGCTTAAACATCGAAGTATCGGCTTTGAGCAAAGAAGCGCGTAAACAAGTAAATGTTGATGGTGGCGTGTTAGTGCAATCGGTAGCTGAAGGTGCGGCTGCGGAAGCGGGCATTCGTCGAGGCGATATTATCTTAAAATTACACGGCAAATCGATTAAAAGCACAAAACAGTTTTTGCGGATAGTAAAAGATTTACCCGAGGATAAATGGATTCGAGTGTTGATACAGCGAGATGGTTCGCCCCGATTTTTGCCGCTAAAAATAACTGATTAATGCCCGGACGTCAGTTAACGTTATACAGCCGACTTGGCTGCCATTTATGTGAAGACATGCAAAACCAGCTGCCACAGTACCTTGAGGGGACGAGTTTATCGATAAATATCGTTTTTATTGATAATGATAGTGAACTAGAACAACAATACGGTACCTTGGTTCCTGTGCTCAAGGCCGGGGAAAAGGAAATTTGTCACTATTTTCTTGATATAAAAGCCTTACAACAGTATATAAGCGAGCTGTGAAATCCGTTAAACTAGCAGGTTGTAGATCTTGGTGGTATGCGGGGCGCTGAAGGCGCCTTTTTTATGTTTAACGGAGTAGTTTGTGAGTAGTCCCAGTGAATGATTCTAAGCAATCCAATAGTGATTTAAGCCACATTCGAAATTTCTCAATTATTGCACATATTGATCATGGTAAATCGACCCTTGCTGATCGTTTTATTCAAATGTGCGGTGGTTTAACTGCTCGCGAAATGGATAGCCAGGTGCTGGATTCTATGGATATTGAGCGTGAACGCGGCATTACTATTAAGGCACAGAGCGTAACACTCGATTATAAAGCGAAAGATGGAGAAACCTACCAGCTTAATTTTATAGACACTCCGGGCCATGTTGATTTTTCATATGAAGTTTCCCGCTCCTTAGCGGCCTGTGAAGGTGCATTGCTGGTCGTTGATGCTGCCCAGGGTGTAGAAGCCCAGAGTGTGGCTAACTGTTATACCGCAATCGAGCAGGGCTTAGAAGTTGTGCCCGTATTAAATAAAATCGATTTGCCAGCCGCTGAACCTGAACGGGTGAGTCATGAGATTGAAGAAATTATTGGTATCGAAGCGACTGGAGCAACGCGTGTATCGGCAAAAACAGGGGTTGGGATAGACGATTTACTTGAAGATATTGTTAAGCTTGTACCTGCCCCGACAGGCGATAAAGATGAGCCATTACAGGCCTTAATTATTGATTCGTGGTTCGATAATTACCTCGGTGTAGTCTCTTTAGTGCGCGTGGTTAACGGACGTTTACGTAAAAAACAAAAAATACGCATAATGTCGGCAGGGCGAGATTATTTAGTCGATCATGTGGGTATCTTCACCCCTAAGCGCAACGATCTGGAGTCGCTTGATGCAGGTGAAGTAGGCTATGTGATAGCCGGTGTAAAAGATATCGATGGGGCTCCCGTCGGCGATACCATCACCGATGCGAGTAAGCCATCTGAAACCGTATTGCCTGGATTTAAGCCAGTTCAACCAAGAGTTTTTTCCGGACTATTCCCGGTTGCCGGCGATGATTATGAAAATTTACGTGAAGCACTGTCTAAATTACGGCTTAATGATGCAGCCTTGTTTTATGAGCCGGAAACATCAACTGCTCTCGGTTTTGGATTTCGATGTGGTTTCCTTGGCCTGCTACACATGGAAATTATTCAGGAAAGACTTGAGCGTGAGTATGATCTCAATCTTATTACCACAGCGCCAACGGTTATATTTGAAATAGAAAATACTAAGGGTGAAGTGTTTAAAATAGAAAATCCTTCTGAGTTACCCGAGCCAAATTTTATTAACGAAATTCGTGAGCCGATTGTGGTGGCGAATATTTTAGTACCACACGATTATGTTGGTAATGTGATTACCCTTTGTATCGAGAAGCGTGGTGTACAGAAAAATATGCAGTACCTTGGCAACCAGGTTTCAATTTCCTATGAAATGCCCATGAACGAAATCGTTCTGGATTTCTTTGATCGGTTAAAATCTACCAGCCGTGGTTACGCCTCGATGGATTATGAATTTGTTCGATTCCAGGCTGCCGATTTGGTGAAACTTGATATTATGATTAACGGTGAAAAAGTGGATGCATTGTCTGTGATTGTCCATCGTGATCAATCCATTGCTCGTGGTCGAGAATTAACAGAACGTATGAAAGATATTATTCCAAGACAAATGTTTGATGTAGCTATCCAGGCAACGCTGGGAGCGAAAATAATTGCGCGTACAAATGTTAAAGCATTACGTAAGAATGTAACGGCTAAATGTTATGGCGGTGATATTACACGTAAGAAAAAATTATTAGAAAAACAAAAGGCAGGGAAGAGAAGGATGAAGCAAGTGGGTAGTGTTGAAATTCCACAAGAAGCATTTCTTGCCGTGTTAAATACAGGAAAAGATAAATGAATCTAGAGTTTTCACTTGCTGAACTGGCTTTAATTATTTCAGCAATCATTTGGGCTGCAGATTATTGGCACTTTGAACCGAAAAGAAAGCAAGATAACAAAAATAAAAGTGCTGAAGAAATTAAAGACCCGCTAATATTCATGCTGGCTCGGCTGGTATTTATATTTTCCCTGGTGCTCGTCGTTATACGCTTCAGTCCTGATTTTTCATTAGTATTAGCAATAGCCATTATTGTATCAGGAACTATTTGGGCAGCGGATAAATGGTTTTTTGCATCTCGTCGTATACAAAAATATGAACAGGAAAAACACCAAGGTATTGAGTCTGAGATTGTCGAACCACCTGTGGTTGAGTTTTCACGTTTTATTTTTCCGGTGGTTCTGATTGTCTTTATATTAAGAGGTTTTATAGCGGAACCATTTAGAATTCCATCTGGCTCAATGTTGCCGACACTTGAGGTTGGAGATTTTATCCTGGTGAGTAAATTCAATTACGGTGTGCGCTTACCTGTCATCAACAAGAAAATAATCGAGCTTGGTAACCCGGAAAGAGGCGATGTCGTTGTTTTTCGTTATCCGGAAAACCCGTCAATTGACTACATTAAGCGGGTAATTGGTGTTCCGGGGGATGAAATTGGCTACTATAATAAGGTATTGTATATAAACGGAAAAATGGCAGAACAGCAGCCAATAGGCGACTATGCAGCCGGTTTTTACAACTTTAAACGTATTACAGAAAAATTGCCTGATCCAGAGCTTGATCACAATATTTTGGTGAGTGATTTGCAGGCGGCTTCCGATTTTGTTTTAGTGGTACCGGCAAAAAGTTATTTTGTTATGGGGGATAACCGTGACAATAGTCGTGATAGCCGGGTTTGGGGTTTTGTTCCGGATGAAAACCTGGTTGGCCGGGCATTTTTTGTCTGGATGAGCTGGGAATGGAAGCATTGGCCAAAATGGCATAGAGTAGGATCAGTTATTCGATAATGATTTTTGATGAAGGAGTTCAGCATGCAGTTGAAGAATAAACAAAAGGGTTTAACCGGTGTTAGCATTATGGCAATACTAGTTGTTATTGCATTTGTTGCCGTTATATTTCTTAAAATCATGCCAATTTATTTTGATTCTTTTAAAGTGGGTGACGTTGTTTCAACATTAAAAGAAGAACGTGGCTTGGGTGAAAAATCGAATAATGATATAGCCACCATTATCCTTAAACGTTTGGATGTCAATATGGTCTCTGATGTCACTAAAGATCATATTTTTATTGAGAAATCAAAAAATGAAGTATTCGTTGAAGTGGAATATGAAGTCAGAAGAAAACTATTTGGTAATCTTGATGTGGTTGTTAGTTTTAAAAAGAGTGTAGAGGCTCCAGCCATTTGAACCCATTGGAAAAAGTTAGCCAGCTTTTTGGTTATCAATTTAAAGATCAAAACCTTCTATCTTTAGCACTAACTCATCGTAGTATGGGTGGGAATAACAATGAGAGGTTAGAGTTTCTTGGTGATTCAATTTTAGGCATGGTGATTAGTAATGAGCTTTATCATCGTTTTCCGAAGGAAAAAGAAGGAGTATTAACCCGTCTGCGTTCAAGTTTAGTTAAAGGTGAAACTTTGAGTGCTGTTGCAGCAGAGTTAAACCTGGGTGAATACATTAAGTTGGGCTCGGGTGAATTGAAAAGTGGTGGTTATCGACGCGCTTCAACCCTGGCAGATGCTATTGAAGCAATTATCGGCGCAATTTATTTAGACTCTCATGCAGATTATGGAATAAAAAAAGTCGAATCCATTATTTTAACTATTTTCAATAAACGAATTGAGGATTGCCAACCGGCAGGTATTTTAAAAGATCCTAAAACTCGTTTACAGGAACATCTGCAGTCCAAGAATTTAGCCCTACCAACTTATAGTGTCGTTTCTGTTTCAGGTAAAGAACACAAGCAAACGTTTAAAGTATCTTGCACAATTGATGGTTTCTCAAACCAGGTTGTTGCTACAGGCGCTAGTCGACGCAAGGCTGAGCAGGCTGCAGCAGAAAAAGCCCTGGCGACACTAATACATGAATAAGACTAACAAAAAATTTCGTTGTGGATATGTTTCATTAATTGGTCGTCCCAATGTAGGGAAGTCGACTTTAATGAATTACGTACTGGGACAAAAAATTAGCATTACCTCACATCGTCCACAGACAACCCGTCATCGTATCCTGGGTATAAAAACGACGGATGACGTTCAGGTTGTATACGTTGATACTCCCGGTATTCATGATAATGAACAAAAAGCAATGAACCGTTACATGAATCGTACTGCGGGTGCCAGCTTTAAAGATGTCGATGTGATTGTCTTATTAGTTGAAGCAATGAAATGGACCAATGAAGATGATCTGGTTATCAAACGACTACAGAATGTATCTACACCAGTCATACTTGCGGTAAATAAAATCGACCAGTTAAAGAAAAAAGAAGATTTGTTACCGTTTATTCAAAAAATAAAAGACAAATATGACTTTAAAGATATTATTCCTCTTTCCGCTATGAAAGGAGATAATACCGAAGGCTTTGAAAAAGTTATAGCAGAATACCTGCCAGTTTCTGAAGCCTTTTATTCAGAAGACCAGATTACCGATCGTAGTGAACGTTTTATGGCGGCTGAAATAATTCGTGAAAAACTAACGCGGAATTTAACCCAGGAACTTCCTTACAATTTAACGGTTGAAATTGAGAAGTTTTCACATGATGGCAAGCTACTCGATATTGCAGCAGTAATCTGGGTTGAACGTGATAATCAAAAAGCTATTATCATTGGTAAAGGTGGTAATAAACTGAAAGATATCGGTAAGAAAGCACGAATTGATATGGAAAAAATGTTTCAAGAAAAAGTTTTCTTGCAGTTATGGGTAAAAGTTAAAACGGGCTGGTCAGACGATGAAAGGGCATTAAATAGCCTTGGTTATATTGACGACTATTAAGGTGTAATATTCATGGTTGAGAAAAATCACCGTGTTAGTTTACAACCAGCATTTATTTTGCATGGACGGGATTTTAGTAATACCAGTCGTTTACTCGATGTTTTTTCTCGAGACTTTGGCCGGGTTAGCCTGGTAGCAAAAGGAGCGCGTTCAGTCCGCTCAAAATTACATGGCGTACTACAACCTTTTTCTCCACTGTTAATTTCATGGTCAGGGAAAGGGGACGTGCAAACATTGACTGGCGCTGAACCTGTTAAAAGCACAATAAATTTATCAGGTAAGCAACTGATGAGTGGGTATTATATTAATGAATTGTTGCAACGATTAATGATTACCCATGACCCTCATCCTGAATTATTTGAACTATATCAGAGCACCTTGGAAGCTTTTTTGCTGCAAGATGAAGAATGGGTATTGCGACGATTTGAAAAACACTTGTTAACTGAAATTGGCTACGGGTTAAATCTTGAGGTTGAGTCTGATAGTTATACAGCTTTATCAAAAGATGAACACTATTATTATGATATTGAAAAAGGGCCGGTAAATATTAAAAATAATGCTGCAACAGATGAATTTGTTATTTCCGGCCAAACATTATTAGATATGTCAAAGGAACAATTTAGTAATTCGCAAAGCAAAAAAGAAGCAAAACAACTTATGCGCATTATTTTAAATCACCACCTCGGTGATAAGCCACTTAAAACAAGAAATGTACATTGGTATAAACCATTATGAATAAAGATTACTCAATATTACTTGGCGTGAATATCGATCACGTCGCTACTTTGCGACAATCTCGCGGTACTCGATATCCGGAACCTGTACAGGCAGCTTTAGTTTCAGAACAAGCTGGCGCAGATGCAATAACGTTACACTTACGTGAAGATCGCAGGCATATCCAGGAACGGGATGTTGAATTATTTAAGCAGGTGCTACAAACAAGAATGAATCTTGAAATGGCAGTAACCGATGAAATGCTGAGTTATGCTGAAAAAATTAAACCAGAAGATTGTTGTTTAGTTCCTGAGAAACGAGAAGAGTTGACCACAGAAGGTGGGCTTGATGTTGCTGGTCAAATGCTAAAAATGAAAGAAGCATGTTCACGCCTGGCCGATCGTGAAATCAGGGTCTCGCTTTTTATAGATGCTGATAAAAAGCAAATAGAAGCGGCCGTGGAATGTGGTGCACCTGTTATCGAAATTCATACCGGGCATTTTGCTGATGCTGAAACAGTACATGACAAAGATAAAGAATATAAGCGAATAGTCGAGGCCATTGAGTTTGCAGACAATGCGGGCTTGCATGTCAATGCCGGTCATGGTTTGCATTATCATAATGTAAAAGAGATTGCTGTTATTCCTCCGGTTCGTGAATTAAATATCGGCCATGCTATTATTGCGCGCAGTATTTTTACCGGGCTTGAAGCAGCGGTAAGGGAAATGAAAGACTTAATGGAATCCGCTAGAAAATAGCCAGTTGATATGAGATGATTTTTGGCATCGGCACAGATATTGTTCATGTAAATCGTATGCGTGATAATTTAGATAAATACGGCGATAAATTTGCTCGTCGTATATTAACTGAGTTTGAATTTAAAGAGTTTACCGATAAAAATAACAAGGCCGCCTTTTTAGCTAAACGATTTGCAGCAAAAGAAGCGGTTGCAAAAGCAATGGGAACGGGTTTTAGCCAGGGATTATCTTTGCATCATATTGGCGTTAAGCATAATGATGCGGGTAAACCAATACTGGAGCTTTTAGATGTTGCAGAAAAATTTTTGCAGGAAAATAATATCAAGCAAGCACATCTGAGTTTAGCTGATGAGCGTGATTATGCCGTTGCATTTGTAACACTGGTTATGTAGTTTCAGTGTTATTGAAAATCATTCCAGTCTACTTCTAAATAATTCGGACCAGTGGTGATGATTTCTTTCATTTTATCAACAACATCGTTGACTAGCTCGGTGAGTTGAGAATGTTCTTTTTGTCTTAGTACATCTTCGAGTACTTCGGCACTTTTTCGTAACTTGGGTACAATGCAGTAAGCAGTGGCGCCATAAAGTTTATGCACATGTTCAGAAAGCACTTCCAAATCATTATTACGAAAGCTGGTTTCTATTTGTCCTAAGCGCACATCCAGATCATTTAGTAGCATACTGAAAAGCTCTTTTGCTAATGAAACATTACCATTTGCGGCAACGATGGATTGTTGAATATCGAGAGTTTTGCTCATATTTTGTTAGGACTTTTTTTGTGTTGAAAACCCAGGTGAGAGTTTACTGTTGATACGAGGTTTAGTGCAAATAGAGGCAGAATTAATATAAAATAGTGCCAATTCTAATTTGAAAATATTGGCATTTAAGAGCAATTGTTGATGAATACTACCGATAATACTAATTTCCCGACCATAGAGTCATTTGTTGGCAATACGCCATTAGTGCGATTACAACGTCTGCCCGGAAATACCAGTAATACCATCTTGGTTAAATTAGAAGGGAACAATCCCGCTGGTTCGGTTAAAGATCGTCCAGCATTGAGTATGATTCAGCATGCAGAATCTCGTGGTGAGATTTCTCCAGGTGATACTTTAATTGAAGCAACCAGTGGTAACACAGGAATCGCGCTTGCCATGGTGGCTGCAATTAAGGGATACCGGATGATACTCATTATGCCGGAAAACCTGAGTGTAGAACGTCGTGCCTCCATGCGCAGCTATGGCGCCGAGTTAATTCTTGTGACTGAAGAAGAAAGCATGGAAGGTGCGCGTGATCTTGCCCTGGAAATGCAAAGCCAGGGTAAAGGTAAAGTTCTGGATCAGTTTTCAAACCCGGATAATCCATGTGCTCATTATGAAACTACAGGCCCTGAAATTTGGCGTGACACCCATGGAAAAATTACCCATTTTGTCAGTGCCATGGGTACAACCGGCACTATTATGGGTAATTCACGCTATTTAAAAGAGCAAAATCCTGATATCCAAATTATAGGCGTACAACCTGAAGAAGGGGCTTCAATACCGGGGATTCGACGCTGGCCGCCAGAGTACTTACCTTCAATTTTTGAAGAGAGTCGTGTTGATTTAACTCTCGATATTGGACAACAAGAAGCAGAAGCAACTACCCTGAAATTGGCAACCGAAGAAGGAATCTTTTGTGGCATATCATCGGGTGGTGCAGTTGCTGCCGCTTTGAAACTCTCAGCGCAACTTGAAAATGCGATTATAGTGACGATTATTTGCGATCGTGGTGATCGTTACTTGTCTACAAACGTATTTCCCTCTGAATAAGATCTCAATATATGCGCAGAAGAAAACAAAAGCCACTTCAGGAACATGAAGGGATAGTTGAATCATTAAGCCATGATGGCAAAGGAATATGTCGCGTAGAGGGTAAAGCGATTTTCGTCAGTGGTGCATTGCCAGGAGAACAGATACGTTTCTCGTTCCGGCCACACAAGAAAAGTTATGATGAAGGAAACTTGCTAGAAGTTATTAAAGCATCGCCTGATCGCATCGAACCAAAATGTAAACATTACGGTGTCTGTGGTGGTTGTAGTTTTATGCACTTAAGCAGTGAAAAACAAATTGAAGCCAAGCAGCAAGTCTTGCTGGATGGTTTGGAGCACATTGGTAAAGTCACAGCAAATGAAATCTTAGCACCGCTTACTACCCACCCTTGGGGTTATCGACGAAAGGCACGCTTAGGTGTTAAGTATGTATTTAAAAAAGAAAAAGTACTGGTTGGTTTTCGTGAACGCAGTGCCCCATATCTTGCTGAGTTAGAGCAGTGTGAAGTGCTGCATCCAGATGCAGGGTTGCGCCTGACTTCTTTTGCAACATTAATACGTAGCTTGAGTTGTTATGAAAAAATAGCGCAAATCGAAGTGGCGATTGCAGATGATACCAGTGCCTTTGTTTTCAGGAACCTGGTTGAGTTAACTGCTGACGATAAAGAAAAACTTATTAGCTATGCTAAACAAGAATTGATCTCAATTTATTTGCAACCAAAGGGGCCTGATACAGTAACCCCGCTTTATCCTGAGAATCCACGATTACAATACCGCTTGCCTGACTATAATGTTACGCTGGATTTTGAACCAACCGATTTTACCCAGGTTAATCAGGACATTAACCCGAAGATGATCAAGCTGGCTTTAGAGTTATTAGATTTAAAGCAAACTGATCGGGTTTTAGAACTGTTCTGCGGTTTAGGTAATTTTACTTTACCTATGGCACGTTTCGCTAACCATATAACAGGTGTTGAAGGCGATGCAGATTTAATTAAACGTGCAAATAAAAATGCTGCGCAAAATGATATCGATAATACGGATTTACACGTGGCTAATTTAATGGAAGATGTGTCTGATGCTGGCTGGTTGAAAAAAGATTATGACAAACTTCTACTAGACCCACCTCGCAGTGGTGCAAAAGAAATATTACCTTATCTTGGAAAAATGAATATTAAGCATATTGTGTATGTTTCCTGTAACCCTTCAACTCTGGCCAGGGATGCAGGTACCCTGGTTAATGAAATGGGGTATACCTTAGAGAAAGCCGGGGTGATGGATATGTTCCCACATACTGCACATGTTGAATCTATCGCGTTGTTTACTAAAAAATAGAAAGTTCAGGATATGCCAACAGAAATTGAGCGTAAATTTTTAGTTAAAGACATGTCCTGGAAAGACATGGCGGATAACGGCACCCATTATTCACAAGGTTACCTGGTGGGAAGTAAACATGCATCTGTTCGTGTACGTATCCAGGGTGAAAAAGCATTTATTAATATCAAATCCGCAACCATGAATATTACTCGCCAGGAATATGAGTACGAGATTCCTCTGAGTGAAGCAACAGAAATGCTGGACACTTTATGTGAAAAACCATTAATTGATAAAGTACGCTACCATGTAAAAAATGAGAATCATGTATGGGAAGTTGATGTTTTTTCTGGCGATAATGAAGGACTAATTGTTGCTGAAATTGAATTAGAACATCAGGATGAACATTTTGCCAGGCCTGACTGGTTAGGTGATGAGGTATCCGATGATACACGTTACTATAATGTTTGCCTGGTAAAACATCCTTATAAAGACTGGTCATAATTTAAATATAAAAACCAAACGATGTCTGAATTAAAGCATATTGATATTGATATTAACAAACAGCAATTAACCTTGTTTCAGGGCGATAATGTTATTGCCAGTTATCCTGTATCAACGGCTAAAAATGGGGTTGGACAAGAATACGGTAGTGAATGCACTCCCTTGGGATTACATCAAATTCGCGCTAAAATTGGCAAGAATGCCAAGGAAAATGCGGTTTTTGTTGCACGAAGAGAAACTGGAGAATTATTTACTGAAGCGCTCCGACAGCAAAATCCTCAACGCGACTGGATCCTAACCCGAATTCTCTGGTTAAGTGGCCTTGAAAGTGGCAAAAACAGGGGTGGAGAAGTCGATACAATGCGCCGCTATATTTATATACATGGTTGTCCTGACAGCGATTCGTTTGCAAAACCATCCTCACATGGTTGTGTGAAAATGCGAAATAAAGATGTAATTGCATTATTTGATAGTGTTGACCCAGGTATAAAAGTGCTGATTCATCAAGCAGAATAATAAGCAGGTAATAGAATGATTTCTAAATTTATAATATCGGTTTTATTTGCCAGTTTAATTTTTAATACGGGCTGTAATATTACGTTTAAACGTAAAGCCAAACAAATGGACAAAGTTGAATCTTCTGAAATGCTTGGGAAGAAACTGGCTTCAGATAAAGTTGTCTCATCTAAAGACAAAGATATGAAACCCGCTTCAGCATTAAAAGTTATGTTTAGTCGAAAGGACGCGGATACTATTGCATCCTATTACCTGAATCCAGAAAATGCAATCATTCGCAGAAATATGATAAGACATTCTTCGGTTACTAAAAAACAACAAAAAAAACTTGTGATTGGAAAAATTATCCCGCGTGATTTTCAGGTTATACCATTGCCCTTAAAATTAGAGCGGGCACTTTCTCCTTTAGATTTATATTATATACGTGTTCAGGTTGGCGCTAATGTGGTCTTAATGAATGTTAAATCACGACTAGTCTTAGATATAATTACAATATAATAATCTGAAAAATAATAATTCAGGAATACCTATGTCGCTTGGTCCAATTATGCTGGATCTTGACTCAACAGAAATGAGTCAAGAAGAAAGGGAGTTATTACAAAATCCACTTATTGGCGGAGTTATTCTTTTTACTCGAAACTTTTCTTCAGTTGAACAAATTACCCAGCTTGTTAAGGAAATACATCAGATAAGAGAGCCTCGTCTATTGGTTGCGGTCGATCATGAGGGTGGTCGTGTACAACGTTTTCGTGACGGTTTTTCTTCATTACCGGCAGTCGGTCACTTTGGCGAAATCTATAACTCTAATCCTAAGCGTGCTCACATGTTGGCAGAAACAGCCGGCTGGATGATGGCCGCAGAACTACGTGCCGTTGGCATCGACTTTAGTTTTGCCCCTGTACTAGACACTGACTATGGCGTCAGCACGGTTATTGGTGATCGCGCCTTTCATCAGGATGGGCATGTTATCGTTGAGCTTGCACATGCGTATACTATCGGGATGCATGATGCGGGTATGGCAGCAACCGGAAAGCATTTTCCCGGTCATGGCGCAGTTGCAGCGGACTCACACGTCGATATTCCGGTCGATGATAGGGAATATAATGATATATTTGCACATGACATTTTGCCATTTAAACGTATGATACATCATGGAATGGCGGCCATTATGCCGGCCCATGTGATTTATCCCAAGGTCGATGCTTTACCTGCGGGATTTTCAGAAGTCTGGCTTAAAGATATCCTGCGTAAACGTCTCGGTTTTCAGGGCGTGATATTTAGTGATGATCTGGATATGAAAGGCGCCAGTTTTATTGGTGAAAGATATGTGGATAGGGCAGAAAAAGCCTTATCAGCCGGTTGCGATATGGTATTAGTATGTAACAATCGTGAAGGTGCGCTTGATGTTGTAAAAAATTTGAGTGGCCATAATGATCCTGTTTCACATTTGCGTTTGGCCCGAATGCACGGCAAACACGATACGACAATGAGTGAATTACATAGAACTGAAAAGTGGAAGAAATCATCTGATATTTTGAAACGCTACCAGGATGATCCTACCCTTGATTTAGAGTTTTAATAATATATTTGGATTAACGAATTGCAATGAAAGAATTAATACAAGATTACATGCCCTTCTTATATGAAACAGATACCTGGATTCTGCAGATATTCTCGATTGTTTTTATGGCCCTTTTTCTGGATTACATTCAAAAGAAAGTATTTCGACGCTTACAACGTCAACTAGAGAAAACGCCTAATTTATGGGATGACGCATTTATTCACGCCATCATCAGGCCACTGAGTTTATTGATTTGGGTGTTGGGCCTTTCGCTTGCACTTGATATCGCAGGTTATGACGATGCATTTAAAATTTTCGAAGTCGGTGTCATTATTGTTGTTAGCTGGACGCTGATTCGATTAATTTCATTTGTTGAAATAAATGTTCTTAAAGAGCAAAAGTTAAAGGGTAAGAAAGTTGATCAAACAACAGCGGATGCCATCAGCCAGTTATTGCGTGTTTCAGTTATCATTACCTCAATACTGGTTGCCTTACAAACGCTAGGATTTAATATCTCTGCTATTTTAGCTTTTGGTGGTATTGGCGGTATCGCAGTTGGTTTTGCGGCAAAAGATTTATTAGCAAATTTTTTTGGTGGTTTAATGATTTACCTGGATCGCCCCTTTTCAGTTGGTGACTGGATTCGTTCACCCGATCGCAGTATTGAAGGCACGGTAGAAAAAATTGGTTGGCGCTTAACTATTATTCGAACATTTGATAAGCGTCCACTGTATATTCCAAACTCAATGTTCGCCAATATTTCAGTAGAAAATCCTTCGCGTATGTCACACCGTCGTATCTATGAAACGATCGGTGTTCGCTATGATGATAGTAAACAATTACCGAAAATTGTGGCGGACGTAAAAGAAATGTTAAGTCAACATCCTGAAATTGATACCACGCAAACAATGCTTGTTAATTTCAACAAGTTTGCGGCTTCATCGTTAGACTTTTTTGTCTATACCTTTACTAAAACAACTGACTGGATCAAGTATCATGAAGTAAAACAGGATGTATTGTTCAAAATTACAGAAATCGTTGAGCAACATGGCGCTGAAATGGCATTCCCAACATCAACGATTCATATTGAAAATGAAAACTTGCTGATTAAAGAATAAATTATATTTAACAATGGATATAAAAAGTATAAGAAAAATTGAACAAGAATCAGATAGCTTATGTGATACAGTTAAGTTGAATGCTGTTTTAGATAAATTAGCGAAAGAAATTTCAACTGATCTAAAAAATAAGAATCCAGTTGTGCTGTGTGTCATGACAGGAGGCATCATAGTTACGGGCCATTTACTCACGCGATTATCTTTTCCACTACAACTTGATTATGTGCATGCAACGCGTTACCAGGGTGAAACAAGCGGGGGAGAATTAAACTGGATACAGGAACCTTCTATTCCCCTAAATGACAGACATGTACTTATACTGGATGATATTTTTGATGAAGGTATTACTTTGTTAGAAATTGAAAAGTATTGTAAAGAGCAAGGTGCCGCTGAGGTATCTTCTGCTGTACTGGTTAACAAAGTACATAGCCGTAAAGTTAAATTAAATCCTGCTTATGTAGGAATAGAACTTGAAGATCGTTATTTATTTGGTTTTGGAATGGACTATAAAAACTACTTACGTAATGTAAATGCGATCCATGCAGTGAAGGGAATGTGAGTCTATGACAAAGATTGCGATTATCGGTGGTACAGGCTTAGCCTCAATTACAGGTTTTGAAATTACCGGCAGGGAAATAGTGCAAACGCCATATGGCGAACCGTCTGGTCCTTTAGTGCAAGGTCTGTTAGCAAATCACGAAGTCTACTTTTTACCGCGCCACGGTGCAGGGCATACCATTCCACCTCATAAAATTAATTACCGGGCAAATATCTGGGCGTTAAAACAGGCCGGCGTCGAACAAGTCATTGCGGTAAACGCCGTGGGTGGGATTAGAAAAGATATGCAACCTGCCGCATTGATTGTGCCGAACCAAATTATTGACTATACCGTAGGTCGTACTAATACCTTTTTTGAAGAAGGTTTAAAACAAGTGGTGCATATTGATTTTACCGACCCTTTTTGTGAAAAGTTACGGGCATCCATTATTCAAACAGCAGAAGAACATTCTATTAACGTGATAAAAGAAGGCACCTATGCCGCAACCCAGGGTCCACGTTTGGAAACCGCGGCAGAAATTAACCGACTTGAAAATGATGGTTGTCACCTGGTAGGTATGACCTGCATGCCCGAAGCGGCGTTAGCCAGGGAGCAAGAGCTGTGTTATGCGAGTCTATCGGTTGTCGCTAACCTGGCTGCTGGCCGTGGCACAGAAGAGTTAACCATGGAGGTGATTGAAAAAAACCTTAATATGGGCATGGAGCGGGCAAGAAAATTAATTGAGCTTGTTATCCCGAGTATCAGTTAATCAATAACAAGTAACTAATTTGCTTTTACTTTATTTGCCAGTTTATCTGGTTTTTCATAAGGGGTAATCTTAAGTAGCATGCTTAACACGGGGTGATCGATGTAATGTAATTCATTACTTCGAATCCGCCGACGTTTTTGTTTTAAATGGATGACACCTTGTTTTAATATTTCATTGCGTTCATTTTCATTATCTAGCACTGAAAACGGGTTATCACTTTGAGTAATCGGTGGCGGTGTCGCGCGAAAAGTTAACTCAGCTTCTAAATGCAGGTAGCGGGCTAAGGTCACACGCAACAACCCTTCTAAAATCGATGATGTGGCTTGAGGCTTTTCATCTTCAGTAATAGAAAAACTCTCGTTACTTTCTGACAACGTTTGTTCTTCGACTGGAGGTGCTGCCGGTATCTCTTTTTTGAAATAAACGGGTAAAGCTTGTTCTTTATCTAAACCTGGTTGACGCCATGCGGTATGAAATATCACGCGCTGCGTTTTTGACTCGTTTATTTTCTCTATTTCGGGGGTTAGTTGATAGGTTTTAGAGCGCAAGACTTTATAGCTTGATTTTAAATCCACATCTTCAGGTAGCCATTCGCGGGTAACGGGCTGTCCGTACGGAACTGTTTTTTCAGGTAAGCTTAAGTTGACCTGGAGTGGCCAGTTTTCTGAGTTTTTCTGCTCTTCAGACAGGTTTTCAATAATGACAACCTCAATATCATAATAACGTCGATCTTCGGCAAAGCTGTTAGCAGCGATTAAAAGAAATAAGATTGAGATTAATGTTTTCAAGTGATCGATTCCTGTTATATTTGATGGGCATATTTTGTCATTGTTGAGCTGAAAATGCTAAACCTAATTGGAATTTTGTGATGGCGGTACGTGAAGTAATCAGAATGGGACATCCACTGCTGTTAGCCCGCGCAGAAGAGGTAGAAAACTTCGCCACGCCGGAATTAGCATCCCTTGTTGCTGATATGAAGGATACCATGGCTGCCTTAAATGGTGCAGGTTTAGCCGCGCCACAAATCGCGGTGAGTCAACGTGTTGTTATTTTTGGGGTAGCAGAAAACCCGCGCTACCCTGATGCCGATTCGGTGCCAGAAACGATCCTGATTAACCCTGAAATTACTGTTTTGGGGTCTGAAAGAGAATCGGCCTGGGAAGGGTGTTTAAGCGTACCCCATATGCGAGGGCTGGTACCGCGTTATACCTCAATTCGCTATCGTGGCTATGATGTTGAGGGTAATGTCATTGAGCGCGAAGCACACGGTTTTCATGCCCGTGTGGTGCAGCACGAAGTCGACCATTTAGACGGGGTGTTATATCCCTCCCGCATTGAAGATATGCGCAATTTTGGATTTGAAAACGAATTATTTCAAACAACAGAGGGTGCAGAAGAAGAATTATGATCAAAATGATCCATATGAGCACGGCTTTAATTAGCATTAGTTTATTTTTATTACGAGGATTCTGGGTATTGCAGGGCTCATCAATGATGAAGAAAAAATGGGTAAAAATAGTCCCGCATGTGAATGATACTATTTTGCTAGTCACCGCAATTATTCTTGCTATGATGATTCAACAATATCCCTTCGTCGATGCCTGGTTAACTGCCAAGTTTGTAGCTTTACTGGTTTATATCGTTTTAGGCATGTTTGCCTTAAAACGTGCAAAAGAAATAAAAAATAAAATACTATTTTTTGTTTTGGCTCTGGTGATGTTTAGTTATATCGTGGGTGTCGCATTAAATCGAACGGCGGATTGGTTTTTATAACCAGCGGCTAAAGCTAATTGATGTAGATTCCGGTCTTCAAACTTTGGAATTATGCGCTAAACTGGAAGAGTAATAGTGGCCATGACACATTGCAGTCATTTATAATCTTGAGTCAAAGGAGTTGTTGGTATGAGTGATTTAAGTAAAGTGAAAGAGATTAATGTTGTGGATGATCTTGCTTACGCAAACAAGCATCTTGTAAATGGATGGATTCTTATTGCAGTTAATAGTGTTTCCGGCAGTGATAAACCTGGCAGTAGTAGTGTATCAAATGAATATGTTCTTGGCTGGCAGGACGCATTACCTGCAAAGCACGTAGCTAAAGAAAATGATGATACGGCGGCTTCAAAGTATGCGCCTCAATACGATGACTATGTTGCTGAGAAGAAATTGGCAAAACCTAAGTTAAAAAATAAACCTAAAACGATTACTATCATCGATTAACATGCATGTTGATGGTATGCCCCTTCACTTCTAAAGTATTTAAGCTAGAAGTGAAATAATCCCTATTATCTTAAAGTTTAGAATGGCTGTTTTCGGTCATTAAGTTAGTCACATCGCTCACTTTTGAATACCTTAATTTTTAATTATTACCAGCGATAAGTATTGTTTTCCTAAGATACATAGTTTTATCTTTACTTATACGCATGCATTTGATTTTCAATTAGGTAAGTTTTATAGCTATCTTTCACTGGACGAATGTATTAGTTAACAAATTTTTAACATTTGTCTTGTCATGATTTATAAAAAAAATCAATATTAATAAAAACTAATATTTTGCATATACAGCTAAAGAAATTAGTATTTGTCCCGATAATTAAATACAAGCTGTACATATATTCCCTATAATTTGTACATGTATTCCCTACAAAATCAGGAGTTAATTAAAATGAAAGTTCTGTCTCGTGCTTTTTATATAACATTATTATTTTTTACCGCACTTGGGGTTTCGTATGCCAAAGAGTCACCAACAACCGTAGATGGTGCTAAAACTGTAAATGCTACAGAAGCAAAGGCACTGTTCGATAAAGGTGTGCTTTTTGTTGATGTTCGCAGTAATAAAGATTGGGCGGCAGGTCGAATTCCAGATGCTGTTCATATTGAATTAAAAAAAGTTTTTTCAGAAGCTACATTGGGTAAAGAAGTGAAGAAAGCCGATCCAGTTGTGTTTTATTGTAATGGCGTTAGTTGTATGCGAAGTAGTAAAGCAAGCAAGAAAGCAGTAGGTTGGGGTTTTACAAATATTTATTATTACCGTTTAGGTTACCCTGATTGGAAAGCTGCGGGATACCCTACTGAATAACAGAGTAAAATATTATGACTTTAAGAGCAAAAATCACACTCGTCGCGATATCTGTTACTTTTATAGTTGCAGCAGCATTGATAATTACTGCAACTATATCTGAACAACAGGCGCAGGGAAGGTTTTCTAGTGCCACGATAGCAGGCAAGAAAGTGCTATGGGAAAAAATTGTCTCTAGTGAATTTGATGCAATGGCTGAAGGAGCAACGGGTATTACCCGTGACCGAGCTACGAGAAATGCTCTTAAAAACGGAGATTATGCAGCACTAAAAGAGAGTGCAAAAACGACCTTCAATTTATTGAGTGCATCAAAAGTTTTAACGCGGATGCAAATAGTAAACTTGAATAACCAGGTCGTTTTTTCATCACCAAATAGTGCTACATCTACTCAAAAAACTTTATATAAGGAGGCACTAAAACAAGGAAAGATAATTCGAGGTGTAGAGCGTGATGATGATGGTAAGTTAGTTGCAGAAATTGCATTCCCTTTGTTTATGCGAGGAAAAGTTATTGGTGCAGCAATTTACGCTAAATCACTGGATTCTTCGGTAGCAGATTTTAAGGACAGTGATAAATCTGAGCTCTATATTATTGGTGAGAGTAATAAACTTGAATATGTTACTAATCAAGAAATATATAACTCTTTAAGTATTGAGCTTCCTGAACTTGGGGATTCAGCTGTTGAAATTCAAACAGTTGATGATAAGGCATATTCAGTCACCACATTACCGGTATTATCACTTGATCAGAAGCCGCTGGCTCATCTGGTTGTGCTAAATGATTATAGTGAAAGCTTTAATGCTCAATCGAATTTTAGAAATATTGCGTATTTAAGTGTTGTTTTAATTATAGTCGCTGCAACATTTGGACTCTTTTACTATATGCGGATAGTGCTTCAGCCACTCGATATGGCGGTTGATAATTTAGAACGAATTGCAACAGGCGATTTAACGGTGGATGTTGAAGTGAGTGGTAATGATGAAATTGGAAAGCTAAAGATGGCAATGAGTACTACCATCTCACAGTTACGTGACATGATAAATCAAATCACAGCTATTACGAGCACGCTTTCTAATTCTGCATCATTAATGAATGATAATACCGAGAAAACCAATGAAAGTGTGGCCAGACAACAATCAGGCCTTGAACAAGTTGCTACGGCAATGAATGAAATGACTTCAACGGTTCAGGAAGTATCAAACAATGCCACTCAAGCAGCGGACTCAGCAAACAACGCCGATAAAGAATCTCAAACAGGTAATATAGTAGTCCGTGAGACGGTTACCTCAATCAATGACCTGGCTGTTGACTTAGAAAATGCGACAACAGTTATTAATACATTAAAAGATGATACAGAAAGCATTAGTGCCATCTTAGATGTAATTCGAGGTATAGCAGAGCAAACTAACTTACTTGCATTGAATGCGGCAATTGAAGCAGCCCGAGCCGGAGAGCAAGGTCGAGGTTTTGCTGTTGTTGCAGATGAAGTGCGCACATTGGCAAGCCGTACACAGGAATCAACTGAAGAAATCAACAACATGATTGGCCGATTACAACAGGGAGCCGGTAAGGCAGTTGAAGTAATGGGAGAAAGTTATGAAAGAGCACAAAGCACAGTTGACCAAGCTGCAAAAGCCGGGAGCTCTCTTGATGGAATAACAAGTGCGGTTGCTAATATTAGCGATATGAATTTACAAATAGCGCACGCAGCTAAAGAGCAAAGTGCTGTTGCTGAAGAAATCAACAAAAATATTATTGAAATAAATAGCATTGCCGAAGAAACGACAGCAGGTTCACAACATATTGCACAAACGAGCTCAGAATTAAATGGGTTGGCGAATGAATTAATTGATCTTGTTGGCCAATTTAAAGTTTAGTTACATAAACTAATTTAACTAAGTTGTCCAAATAAGTCTTTTAAAGCTTTCATTCTAAATTCTATATCGGCTAATGGTTTTATTAATCTTAGCTTATCATTACCATCTAGCTTATAAGTGTTAGGTTGGCTTTGAATGAGCTGGATGATTTTCATCGGATCAATATCAGGTTGTTCTATAAAGACAATGCGTCCACCTTCCTGGCCGTAGTCGATTTTCTTAATACCGAGCTTCGTGGCTTTTAATTTAAGCTCGGTTACTTGCACCAGTGTTTTAAGCGCATCGGGTAATAAACCAAAGCGGTCAATCATCTCTACCTGGAGTTCTTTTAGCTCATTTGTGTCGATTGCACTGGCGATACGTTTATACATAATCAAGCGTTCATGTACATCGGGTATATAGTCATTAGGAATTAACGCCGGGACATGTAAATCAACTTCAGCACCGTGATGCAGTGGTTTATCAAGCTCAGGTGTTTTACCTTGTTTTAATGCGGTTACAGCTCGCTCGAGTAATTCGGTGTACATGGTGAAACCGATTTCAACCATTTGCCCACTTTGGTCATCACCTAACAACTCTCCTGCGCCGCGTATTTCGAGATCATGTGTTGCCAGGGTGAAACCGGTGCCGAGTGATTCAATGGACTCGATGGCTTCTAAACGTTTTTTTGCATCAGAGGTTAACGTTTTGCGTTTTGGAATAATTAAATAGGCATAGGCACGGTGATGAGAACGCCCAACACGACCACGAAGCTGATAGAGCTGGGCTAAACCAAAGCGATCGGCTTTATTTAAAATAATGGTATTTGCGCTTGGAATGTCGATACCGGTTTCAATAATCGTAGTACAGACTAATATATTAAAACGTTGGTGGTAAAAGT
This sequence comes from uncultured Ectothiorhodospiraceae bacterium, assembly GCA_947258695.1. Taxonomy (GTDB): domain Bacteria; phylum Pseudomonadota; class Gammaproteobacteria; order UBA6429; family Thiohalophilaceae; genus JAGLTQ01. The sequence continues at coordinate 41,183 of CAMYJG010000002.1, forward strand.
CTGACATCACGCGTTCGAGTTCACGTTCACGCATTTGGCCATGGGCAAACTGGACGTTGGCTTCCGGTATCAACTCAGCAAGTTTATGAGTTTGCTTTTCAATCGTCGCCACATCGTTATGTAAAAAGTAAACCTGTCCACCACGTTTTATTTCACGCAAACAGGCTTCCTTGATGGTTTCATCTTTCCATTCCGTAACAAATGTCTTAATCGCCAAACGTTTCGCTGGTGGGCTGGCAATAATAGATAACTCACGTAAGCCCGACATCGCCATATTTAATGTTCTTGGAATAGGGGTGGCGGTTAGAGTTAAGATATCAATTTCTGAACGTAATGATTTAAATTTTTCTTTTTGTCTAACACCAAAACGATGCTCTTCATCAATAATCACCAGGCCAAGGTTTTTGTATTTAACATCGGGCTGCAATAATTTATGAGTACCAATAACAATATCAACTTTACCGGCTTCAAGATCGTTTAACACTAGCGCTTGTTCTTTTTTGGTGCTAAAGCGTGATAAGGATTCAACATTTACCGGCCAGTCTGCAAAACGATCGCGGAAATTTTCGGTATGTTGTTGGGTTAACAATGTGGTGGGTGACAAGACCGCCACTTGTTTGCCGGCTTGTACCGCGATAAAGGCAGCACGCATAGCAACTTCTGTTTTACCAAAGCCGACATCACCACAAACTAATTGATCCATCGGTTTCGGTGATCGCATATCACGAATGACATTATCGATGGCTAGTTGTTGATCCGGTGTTTCTTCAAACGGGAAGCCGGCTGTAAAGGCCTGGTACTGCATTTCGTCTATGTTGTAGGAATAGCCTGACTGCGCTTCACGACGTGCATAAATATCGAGTAACTCTGCAGCAACATCATGAACCTGTTCACGTGCTTTCTTTTTCGCTTTTTCCCACTGACCACTACCTAAGCGGTGTAGTGGTGCATTTTCGGCAGCGGCACCGGTATAGCGACTGATAAGGTGTAGTGAATTAACCGGCACATAAAGTTTATCGTTATTGGCATATTCGAGGGTTAAAAACTCGGTATCAAGATCGCCTACTTTTAAGTTTTGTAACCCAAGGTATCGACCGACACCGTAGTCTTCATGTACCACAGGTGCATTGATGGTGAGCTCGGCTAAGTTTTTTACTATGGTGTCGGTATCGCGTAATGATTTTTTACGACGGCGACGCTGTAAAACCTGTAATCCAAATAATTGAGGTTCTGATATAACAGCGATAGCGGGATCACTGAGCAATAAACCATCATCAAGCGGGGCCACGGTTATGGCTAGTTGATGATCGCTATTAATAAATTCATGCCAGTTTTTAACTTGCACCGGTTTAATATCATTGTCCCGTAACATTTCTGTCAGGGTTTCCCTGCGGCCGGTTGTTTCTGCGGCAAATAACACTTTGCCGTTAAAAGTATTTAAAAACTGTTTTAATGCTGCCGCGGCTTCACTGGCACGTATATCAAAGTTAAGTGAAGGCGGCGCCTGGGTGGCAAAGTTTATCGCCTGTGTGTCTTCGTGTTCATAGTGCTGTAATTCAACACGTGGGAATCGCTTAAACTGGGAGAATACTTCATTGACTGGAAGAAAAACTTCATCGGGTTTTAACAGGGGATGTTCTCGATCATGACGGTGTTGCTCATAGCGTTCATTAATCTCTGACCAGAACGTTTCTGTCTCACTATTAACATCATCCGCAGTGATTAATAAGGTTGAATCGGGCAGGTAATCAAACAGACTAATCGTTTCATCAAAGAACAGGGGTAAATAATATTCAATACCGGGTGAAGCTAAACCGTTGGTTACATCCCGATAGACATTGGCATTATTAGGATCACCTTCAAAACGGGCACGAAACGCTGTTCTGAATTGCGATATCGCATCCTTGTTTAAGGGAAACTCACGTGCGGGTAGTAAATTAATTTTATCAACTTTTTCTATTGATAGTTGTGTCTCAGGGTTAAAGGTACGGATGCTTTCTATTTCATCATCAAATAATTCAATTCGAAAGGGTTGTTTGCTACCCATGGGGAACAGGTCAAATAAACTTCCACGTACCGCAAACTCACCGTGTTCCATTACTGATGATACGCAATTATAACCACTGTTTTCTAACCGCAGGCGCATTTCATCCAGATTAAATTGTTGTTCTAATGACAACGATAAACAAAAAGCATCAAGATAACTTTTTGGCGCTATGCGATGCATTAAGGTTTGTATTGGGGCGATCAAAATGCCCTGTGTTAAGTCGGGCAGTTTCGCTAAGGTAGTTAAACGTTCTGAAATAATATCCTGGTGAGGGGAGAACCTGTCGTAAGGTAAGGTTTCCCAGTCAGGAAATTGCAATATTGAGATATCTTGTTCAGCCAGAAAAAATCGCAACGAGTATTCCAGGCGCTGGGCCGCCGCCATATCGGCGGTGATAACTAGAACCGGTCCGGTATGTTGCGCCGCAGTAGCGCTAAGTACCAGGCCATAACTGCTGCCATAAAGTCTTCCCCATTGACTACGGAAGCCTGCTTTTGTGGGTCGAACGGGATGGAAAGGGGAACTCAGCGGCGAATTGGAATGGCTCATTTAGTTGCGTCGGTGCTAATAATATAACAGCGCGTATTCTACTACAGAGAGAAGAAATACATAACCAGTTATGTACCTTAAAGTCCGAAATTTAACGCAAAGGGCAATGAGTCGCAAAGAGAGCTTTATATTACTTATTTTTCCTGGCCAAGCGGTATAAAAACTTTGATGCTGTTTAATTTAGCAAATTATAAAGTTGAAATAAGCTGCTTGGCCTGCTCCACGTCAATGCGTTCTTAGCGATGATTCCTGAAAATTAAGAAAATAACTTAACGTATTTCTTCAGTACTGAATTTTTTATCCATTATTTCTGGTTTTATAATGGCATAACCTTGTTGTTGCCAATGGCCGATGTCGACCATGGCAGATGGAACGACTTTGACGAAACTTTGAAAGTCTTTTATTTCATAATCAAAATCCTGAGCAGCCAATCCACATATTCGAAACTCTACACCGAGTTGATGGTAATACTTCATACGTTCCACGGCTTCTTTATATTTTTCGTAATTTTTCTTAGCCAGGCTAACTATTTCAGTACCATGGATGACCACTTTTATATTCATAAATTCAGGCGCGTAGTCATAAGGGGATTCGGTAAGCGGGTTAATGTAAGAACGCACCCAATACAATGCAGAATTTATTTTCGCCGGCTCATCAAAATAAAATTCAAAGACAACCTTTGGTTCCTGGTATGGCGGGTTCACAACAGTTGCTTGTTCAGCACGAACAACTGAGATATTTAGAAGCAATAAAAAAAGAATGAGTAGTCGCATAATTAGACTCCAATTCTATTAAATAGGAAATCTGTATATACATTATAGTTTAGTCGAAAAACTCGGCTTCTGAAGCGTGTAGAAATAAAAATGCCGAGAATAATCTCGGCAATTTTAAAGGGTTATTAGCTTAATGAAGCCTAATTAGAATTTAAAAAATACGCCGGCAAAAACACCATCAAACTCGATATTTGAATTGATACCGTCAAAGCCAGAAAGTTTAATCGTTTGTGTACGAATACCTGCTTCAACGCCTAACATAAAGTCAGTTGTGTAAGTGATTTTTGCTGTGATGTCACTGATTTCAGAATCATCGACTTCAAGCATATTAGCTTCAACACCAATAGTTAGGTCAGCGGGTAAGGCTAATTCAGCTGCAACATAAAGCATAGGCACAAAGCCATCAAAAGTAACGGTATCGCTATTAACAGTTGCTTTACCATCAACGTGTTTTGCATTTATACCAACATCAAAGCTCACTACGTTATCGAGTACTTCATAGTAGAGAATGTAGTCGGTTTGATCTAATTGAAGGTTAGTTGTTACAGGGGTGGTAGCAGAATATAGTGTACCATCAAATGTGAAATCTGTTGTTACGTTCCCACTACCATTAGAAGTAAGGCCTGTTTTGATTACTTTGATGTTTGGAATGAGAGGAACAGGATGTTCTAAAGAAAAGTAGGCATAGCCTTCATCATCGTCAGATAATCTAAGATCATTTTTTAAATCAGCACTAGTACCAGCACCACCACTACCAGATACAGATACATTACCGCTTGGGTCATGACCCCATGAACCTGCACCAATCTTAACGCCTAAAATTGTATCGGCATTACTGCTTAAGGGTAAGAGTGCAACGAATGCTGCCAGAATAATTTTTTTCATATGTCACCACAAATATTTAGGTTAATTGTTCTATTTAACTATCGTTCTTAACTCTCTGATTAAGACGATAATATTTTTCATATACTAACTATTATCGTCTGCTGGGTTAAAAACTCAAGCAAAAATGCGGTAGCTAAGAGGCTTAGGCAGTAAACTGTGAGCCAGTAGGCTGATTATTTTTCAGGTTTTATTATTGACGTAATATTAGTGTGTCACCGCGCTGAGTAAACTCAATATTTTTTAGAAAAGTCATGCCGAGTAAAATTTCGTCATTATTCATACGTGGATTAATGGATGCTCGAACATTTTGTAGTTTTATATTACCAATGCTAACGCTGTTTAAATTCGTCAGGTAGCCAATAATAGTACCATTTGCTGTTTGGTAACGACGTTGTTGCCCATATTTTAATTTTAGCTTTTTAGCGATTTTTTCAGGTATTGAAATATCACTGGCGCCGGTATCAAGTAAAAACGTCACAGGCGTGTTATTTATTTTTCCGTCGCTGACGTAGTGACCATAGCGGTTACGTTTTAAAACTACCGATCGTTGTTGACCTGATTCGCTAATCTGGATTTGTTGATTGGGGTTATAATCTTTTTCCAGAACATTATTGAATAAAAAAAACACCATCACCATCAATGCAATCCACATCGCAATGATGAATTTGTGGCCGAGCCGTTTGTGTTCTGAGCTTTCTGATGACATAGTAGTTGTGTCTTTTATGTAGCCTGCTTATTATGTACTGGCCTAATAATTTAAAATTAAATGGAGAAAAAGGTGATTAAGTCATTAGTTAAATTGAGCCTGGTTTTAATGATGTTTAGTTCATTGTTTTCTTGTGCTGTTACACCGGATGAAATTGAGTTGCTTGATAAATCAACACGTTCTTATGAAAGAGCGATTCGTTGGGGTGAGTTTTCCAGGGCTAAATCTTTCCATAAGAGTTCCCCGGGCATGTCTGATATTGAACGCCGCCGATTAAAATTTTACCGGGTGACCAACTATTCAATTCTACAAAATGATACACCTAACACCTTTAACTCATATTTATTAGTTGAAATTAAATATTATAAAAATGATCGGCCTGTTATTAAGTCACTTACAGTAAAACAACACTGGAAAAGAGATAAAGATAGTGAGTTATGGTATCTCAACTCGCCGTTTCCTAAGTTTCGATAGCGCTGTTGATTAATTGTTAACGACAGCGTGGATAACAAATTCACTTTCAAAGTAGACAGTAAAGTTATTATATTTCCATTTTGTAATTGGCGGATCACCAACGGCTGAATAAGTCTCCAGGGCCTGACCAAAACGGTTTTGTACCATTTCCATCGACATACCACGGCCAGGTAGTTGTACTGAATACTCGGTTGCTTCTGTTGGAGTGGGCGCAACCTCTTCAGTGGGCATAACTTCTTCAGTCGGCGGTAAATTGATTTCTTCTGCAGATAGCGGGGCAGCCATACCCAATATCAATAGTCCCGACGCTGTAATGTGACTTAGCCTTAACATGACGTAACTCCAAAATAGTCTCAATTAGTAAGTAAACTATACTCTATCAATAGCTTACAGGCAAAAGTTGAGCTATTACTTTCATATTTTATATTTTCTAAAATTTACTAATAATATTGATATTTCTACTCGTTTTCATATTTCTAGCTCAGCTTGATATTGCTTAATAGCATGTGGACATTGCTCCAGCCAAAAAGACACAATAAAGTCGTTTTCTGGTCAAAATATGTGCAAAAAAATGAATGATTTCAATAGTATGCCTGAAACTCGTTTTCAGTTACTATTTGCTTATGTTTAAACCAGTAGAACTCTTTGTCGGCTTGCGCTACACCCGTGCTAAGCGTCGTAATCACTTTATTTCGTTTATTTCCCTGTCTTCAATGATGGGGATTGCCCTCGGCGTGACCGCATTAATTACGGTGTTATCCGTCATGAATGGCTTTGAAAAGGAAGTTCGTGAACGTATTCTCGATATGGTCTCACATTTAACGGTAACCGATTTTGATAACGGGTTAAGGAATTGGCAAGAAGTACTCAAAGCTACTAAAAAGAACGAAAACGTCATTGCTGCCGCACCCTATATTGAAGCCCAGGGGATGCTAATCAATGGCAGTAGTGTCAATGGCACTCTTATTCGCGGTATTTACCCGGACAAAGAGCCTGCTGTCTCGAATGTATTTTCTAAAATGAAAAAAGGCAGTTTCTCTGACCTTAAGCCTGGTAAGTTTGGCATCATTTTAGGCCAGGATTTAGCACGAATTCTTGGGGTGCATGTCGGTGATAAAGTTACCATGGTAACCCCGAGTGCCAATGTCACACCGGCAGGTGTCGCTCCGCGCTTAAAACGATTTACCGTGGTCGGTATTTTTTACCTTGGTTATTATCAATATGATAGTGCAATGGCGTTTGTGCATGTCAGTGATGCACAGCGGTTGTTTCGTATGAAAGGTAAAGTGACCGGTGTACGCGCCAAGCTGAATGACTTGTTTGCCGCTCCTTTAACCCGAGAACAGTTACAGGAAAAAGACTTGAGTGACTACTGGGTAAGGGACTGGAGTAGTTATCACGCTAACTGGTTCCGCGCGGTTAAAATTGAGAAGCGCATGATCTTCTTATTATTATTACTGATTGTTGCAGTCGCGGCATTTAATATAGTTTCAACACTGGTAATGGTGGTGACAGATAAACAAAGTGATATCGCTATTTTACGAACACTAGGTGCGTCACCGGGTAGCATTATGGGTATCTTTATGGTGCAAGGTGCGATTATTGGGTTCATTGGTACATTGCTAGGCACCGTTGGTGGCGTGAGTTTGGCGTTAAATTTAGATGTTGTTGTGCCATTCTTAGAAAAGATATTTGGCATCCATATACTTGATCCTGCTGTTTATTATATTAGTGTCGTGCCTTCAGATTTACATTGGGATGATGTCTGGATGATTTGTTCTATATCGTTAGTTCTAGGTTTAGCGGCAACACTTTATCCGGCCTGGCGGGCAAGTAAGACCCAACCTGCGGAGGCATTACGTTATGAATAATGTTTCTGACATCGTCTTGATGTGTGATGGTCTTAAAAAAGTATTTACCGAAGGTCCGGCTGAGGTTGAAGTCTTAAATAATATTTCGTTAAGCATTGGCAAAGGCGAGCAAGTGGCAATTATTGGTTCATCGGGTTCAGGTAAAAGTACTTTATTACAATTGTTAGGTGGACTGGACGTGCCGTCTCAAGGGCGAATTGAAGTTGCTGGCAATGATATGGCTTCTCTTGATGAAGCAAAACGTGGCCGTTTAAGAAATCAAAAGCTGGGTTTTGTATACCAGTTTCATCATTTATTACCAGAGTTCAGTGCCCTGGAAAATGTGGCAATGCCACTATTGATTCGCGGCATTACTGTGAAAGAAGCAAGAGTAAAAGCGAATAGTATGCTTGAACGCGTTGGTCTTGGACATCGTGTTAAACATAAACCGAGCGAGTTATCGGGTGGTGAACGGCAACGTGCGGCATTAGCCCGCGCCTTAGTGACTACACCTACTTGTGTATTAGCAGATGAACCAACGGGTAATCTGGATGGCAAAACCGCAGAGCAAGTGTACGAGCTAATGCGTGAAGTAAACAGAGAATTAAATACCAGCTTTATTGTGGTTACGCATGATTTAAATTTTGCAAATAAGATGGACCGTATATTACATTTGGTTGATGGTCAGATTAGTTAAGTACTTTTAGAAGAAAAATTATTATGAATTTACATGAATACCAGTCTAAAACGCTATTCGCTGAATACGGAATTGCCGTGCCAGAGTTCCGGGTTATTAGCCAGTTGTCACAAGTTAAAGCCAAACTGGAAGAACTCGGTGGTAAACGTTGGGTAGTAAAGGCCCAGGTGCATGCTGGTGGTCGTGGTAAAGCAGGTGGAGTAAAAATAACCGATAAAAAAGCGGAAGTCGAAGAATTCGTTGCATCGATGCTTGGGCATAACCTGGTGACTTTTCAAACTGATGCAAAAGGACAACCTATTCATCAAATTTTAATTGAACAACCCTGTGATATTGAACGTGAGTTGTATCTTGGTGCGGTGATTGATCGTTCCTTACGACAAATTGTTTTTATGGCATCGACTGAAGGTGGTGTTGAAATAGAGAAAGTCGCGGAAGAAACGCCGGAGAAAATTTTAAAAGCCGCGGTTAACCCGGTAGTTGGCTTAAATGGCTATCAATGTCGTGATCTTGGTTTTGCTTTAGGTTTACAAGGGAATCAAATAAAGCAATTTAGTTCATTATTAATGGGGCTGGCTAAATTGTTTGTTGAAAAAGATTTGTCGTTATTAGAAATTAACCCGTTAGTGGTGACGAAACAGGGCGACCTGCTGTGTTTAGATGCAAAAATTAATATTGATGAAAGTGCTTTATACCGTCATGCATCACTTGAAGCATTACGTGATGTGACCCAGGAAGATGAAAGGGAAGTGCGGGCTAAAGAATGGGACTTAAACTATATATCCTTAGATGGTGAAATTGGTTGTATGGTCAATGGCGCGGGCCTGGCAATGGCCACCATGGATTTGATTAAGTTACATGGTAGTGAGCCGGCTAACTTTTTAGATGTGGGTGGCACCGCAACCAAAGAACGAGTTGCTGAAGCATTTAAAATTATCTTGTCGGATGAAAAGGTCAAAGGAATTTTAGTTAATATATTTGGCGGTATTGTTCGTTGCGACATTATTGCAGAAGGTATCGCTGCTGCAGTCGAAGAAGTCGGCGTTGAGGTTCCTGTGGTCGTACGTTTAGAAGGTAATAATGCGAAAAAAGGTTTGGATATTCTGGATGCCAGTCCCTTAAAAATTGAAACAGCGCATAATTTAAATGATGCGGCAGAAAAGATAGTTAAGCAGGTAAAATCAGCATGAGTGTTTGGATTAATAAACAAACAAAAGTTATTTGTCAGGGTTTTACCGGAAAGCAGGGGCAATATCACTCTGAAAAAGCCATCGAGTACGGCACCAATATGGTTGGCGGAGTAACACCGGGTAAAGGTGGTCAAACTTCGTTAGGCTTGCCGGTTTTTAATACGGTTAAAGATGCGGTCAATGAAACACAGGCGGATGCTTCTGTCATTTATGTTCCTGCTGCTTTTTGTAAGGACGCGATTCTTGAAGCGGTTGATGCAGGAATAAAATTGATTGTCTGTATTACCGAAGGTATTCCAACTAAAGATATGCTTGATGTTTGGCATGTTGTTAACCATTCAGAGTCACGTTTGATTGGACCAAACTGTCCCGGCATTATTACCCCGGGTGAATGCAAAATTGGCATTATGCCCGGCGATATTCACTTTCCCGGCAAAGTCGGTATTGTTTCTCGTTCCGGTACATTAACTTATGAAGCGGTGAAACAAACGACGGACATTGGTTTAGGCCAAAGTACCTGTATTGGTATAGGTGGTGATCCTATTCCTGGCACCACTTTTATCGATTGCCTCGAAGCATTTGAAAACGATCCGCAAACAGAGTCAATTATTATGGTTGGTGAAATTGGCGGTTCAGCTGAAGAAGAGGCGGCTGAGTTTATTCAATCGAATATGAGCAAACCTATTGCTGCGTATATTGCGGGTGTGACGGCACCTAAAGGTAAACGTATGGGGCATGCAGGCGCAATTATTGCGGGTGGTAAAGGCACGGCAAAAGAAAAATATGCCGCACTTGAAAATGCGGGTGTTATCACCGCTTCATCGCCGGCTGAGCTCGGTTCAACGCTTGAAAAAGCAATTACCAGTAAGACTAAATAGCACTTATAATAGCAGGGTTATTCCCTGCTAATTCACTTCAATTCCTAGTTTCTAATTCTTAGTTTCAAGACCTACGTTTCGAGCAAATAACGCATACTTGCCTATAAAGATTCCTGCTTTTCAGCCGATAAGTAATACACATTACTACTCAACTCAAGGTATAGCTATGTTTGGACATTTGAAAATTGCGACCCGAATTCAAATAGGTTTCGTTTCTGTATTGATATTGGCTTTAGCCGTATTGCTTCCCATGGTTATTATTAAGATATCTGATGTCGTGCATGAAGCTGAAAATAAAGAGCTAAAAAACTTATATAAAAGCGCGGTTGCTGAAATAGAGTCGGAAGGACGTTTAGCCCAGGCTATGAGTTATATTATTGCGTCAAACTCTGAAATGAGTGCCGCAATGGCAGAGGGCCGTCGGGATGAACTGGCGACGAGAACCGTTCCTTTATTTAAAGAGTTAAAAAAACAATATGCAGTAAGGCAATTTCAATTTCATTTACCACCCGCTATTTCATTCCTACGCGCACATAAAGCGAAAAAGTTTGGTGATGATCTTTCTTCGTTTCGTAAAACTATCCTGGCAACAAATAAAGCTAAAAAACCGGTTAAAGGCCTGGAAAAGGGGGTAGCTGGTCTGGGGATACGAGGTATTAACCCGGTTTATCATAATGGGCAGCATATTGGTTCAGTTGAGTTTGGTATGTCGTTTGGCCAGGCATTTTTTGATAAATTTAAAACCAATTATGGTGTCGATATTGCCTTACATGTGAAAAGAGATAGTGGTTTTAAACCGTTTGGCGCAACCCTTCGCTCAGAAAGTAATGAAAAAGTTACTTTGTTAGCTGAAGATGCTCTTAAAACCGTGATGCAAGGTTCAGAAGTGACGGCACAGTCTGAATTATTGGGTACACCGTATGCTGTTTATGGAAAAAGTATTACTGATTTTTCTGGTAACACTATTGGTGTTATGGAAATTGCACTGGATCGTAGCAACTATGCAGCAGCGATTTCCAGTGCAAGAAATATCACAATCTTGTTAGGTTTTTTGACACTTGCCGGTGGTTTGTTTGTTGCTTACCTGGTAGGTCGTTCAATAACTACTCCAATTCAAAAAGCAGTGACTGCGATGAATGATATTGCTGAAGGTGATGGTGATTTAACACAACGCCTGGATGAAGATGGTAAAGATGAAATTGCACAGATGGGCATGGCGTTTAATCATTTTTCTGAAAAAGTCAGGCAGATGGTGCTGCAGGTTTCAGGTTCGACATCGCAACTTGCTGCTGCAGCTGAAGAAATGTCGATGATTACCAATGAAACGAACCAGGGTGTTCAGAAACAACAATCTGAAACTGAAATGGTAGCGACAGCAATGAATGAAATGACAGCTACTGTTCAGGAAGTAGCACGTCATGCTACTGAAGCGTCTGAGGCCGCACAAAGTGCTGATTCTGAAACACAAGATGGTAAGAGTATTGTTCATCAGACTGTTTCAACTATTAATACCCTGGCAAGTGAAATTGAAGAAGCGACCGGTGTTATTCATCAGCTTGAGTCAGACAGTGATAATATCGGAACAGTACTCGATGTTATTCGTGGTATAGCTGAACAAACTAACTTACTTGCATTAAACGCAGCGATAGAAGCAGCAAGGGCAGGTGAACAAGGTCGAGGGTTTGCGGTTGTTGCTGATGAAGTCCGTACACTCGCAAGTAGAACCCAGGAATCGACACAGGAAATTCAATCAATGATTGAAAGTTTGCAGCAAGGATCAAGGAATGCGGTTAAAGCGATGGAGTCGAGTCAATCTCAGAGTCAACAAAGCGTAGAACAGGCACTTAAAGCAGAAGGTTCGTTAGATGCAATTACTGGAGCAGTCACTACGATTAGTACAATGAATATTCAGATTGCGAATGCTGCAAAAGAACAGAGTAGTGTCTCTGAAGAAATTAATCAGAACGTGGTGAATATCAGTCAGGTCGTTGAACAAACAGCTGAAGGGGCACAGCAAACTTTAACGGCGAGTAATGAGCTGGCAAATCTTGCAAACGAACTGCAGGGATTAGTCGGCCAGTTTAAAACTTAAAGCGATTTCTTTTTATCTCGTTTTAGCTTTCTTTCTTTTATGGCGCTTAATAAATGTAAGCGCCATAGAAGGCGGATAGCAATATAACCTAAAGTGCCTGACACTAACCCACAAATTGCACAGCCTAAAAGAAAGGGTTCCCAGATTGCGGCTAGTTCGCTACCAAGCCATTCCCAGCTAAGATTAAAATTAAACTCGCGTTCTGGCGAATTAAGGGTAAATGCTCCTACTTTATACGCAAAGTAAAAAAGCGGAGGTATGGTTACCGGGTTACTTATCCAGACAAGCCCGACTGAAATAGGTAAATTGCATCGTATTATAATGGCCACAGCTGCCGCCATGATCATTTGCGATGGCAGAGGAACAAAAGCCATAAACAGACCAACAAAGAATGCCATTGAGACAGAACGTCGATTTAGATGTAACAGGTTTGGATCGTGCAACAATGTTCCAAATATTTTGTTTAATTGCTTATTGTTGCGGATTTTTTCATGATCCGGCATATAGCGTTTAATGAACTTCTTAGGCATGCGACTATCTATTTTTTGTAGATCTGGTAATCTAAAAATTAAACTATCGATATAGTAGCAATATAACTCAAAGATTTATACATAAAAGATTGATACCTAAGGATGGGTGAGATTGATGATATCAGGGATTATATCATTTCTTTTTGGCATTTTATTTCTGCAACAATTTAGTCACCTGCCCGGTATATACTGGTGCTTTTCTTCTCTTGTTATTTTTCTTTTCCCCGTATTGCCTTCTATTTTGGCTAATGATCAGCTACTAAAATTCATACGACACATTTTGATTTTTATTATTGGTTTTGCATGGGCATTGCTACGAGCACACTGGGTTCTGGATGTCGCATTACCAACAGAATTACAAGGTAAAGATGTCCTGGCGACCGGTGTTATAGCCAGTATTCCAGTTTATGATCAACGTAAACAGCGTTTTGAATTTGACATTGAAACGCTGGAATATAAAAAGAAAACAATTCCTTTTACTGGTAAGGTGCGGCTTAACTGGTACAGCCAGCGTGGAAAAAAGAAAAGAAAATTTAACTCAGAAAAAGTACAACTAAAAGCAGGGCAACGCTGGCAATTCTGGTTACGCCTGAAACAACCGCATGGCTTTATGAATCCTGGTGGATTTGATTATGAAGGTTGGTTATATCAAAAAAAGATACGGGCAACCGGTTATGTTCGTATTAACTCTAAGAAGCAACAAGGCGCTATAAAGTTAAATAAACAAGCCAGTGGCTATCAATGGCTTATTTTGCGTCAAAACTTATATGAGAAGTTAAAAAGCTTAACCGTTGATAATCAATATCATGGTATCTTGATCGCACTGGCTATGGGAGAGAGAGTAGGAATAACTTCTCAGCAATGGGATGTGTTTCGTGCTACCGGCATTAGTCATCTTGTTGCTATATCCGGTTTACATATTGGGTTGTTAGCCGGATTGCTTTTTTTCCTCACTCGAAAATTATGGACTTACTCCGAAATCGCGTCATTAAAATTGGCATCGCCGCGGGCTGCGGCCCTTGTCTCACTACTCGGTGCTGCGTTTTACGCGGCGCTTTCCGGGTTTGCTGTTCCTGCGCAGCGTGCATTAATTATGTTATCGATAGTGATGCTTTCAATTTTTATGCGGCAAAAAGTACAAAGTTCACAGGTGTTAAGTATTGCTTTGTTGGTTGTTTTATTACTTGATCCGGTTGCCGTTCTGTCTCCAGGCTTTTGGTTGTCTTTTTCAGCCGTGGCGATAATTTCTTTTGCTGCATTCGGTCGTTTAAGTATAAATAAAGGTTGGCATATTTGGGGGCGGTTACAGTGGCGAATTAGTCTGGCTATCATCCCTTTATTGGTTTTTCTTTTTCAGCAAGCATCATTTGTATCTCCTTTAGCCAACTTATTTGCTATTCCTGTGGTAAGCTTTATTGTTGTTCCCCTGGTCTTATTAGCAACCGTCATTTCATCCGTGCTGCCAGAGGCCGCATCGTTTATCTATAACGTTTCAGACGTGGTTTTAAGCTTATTATGGTGGCCATTAGACTATTTAGCGGCGACACCTGTGAGTCAATGGCTTGGGGTAAAATCTGATCTCACCTCTCTTGGCTTGGCCAGTTTAGGATTTTTTTTACTTTTAACACCGAAAAGATGGCCGGCAAAATACCTGGGTGTTTTTTTGATTATTCCACTTTTTTGGCCTGAAGTAGGCTCACCTGAAGAGGGTGAAGTCGAGGTCACTTTATTGGATGTGGGACAAGGTTTATCAGTCGTTGTACAAACTAGCCAACATGCCCTGGTATTTGATACCGGGGCAAGATTCAGTCGAAATTTTGATATTGGTGCAGCGGTTGTTTTACCTTTTTTACGACAAAAAAAAATTACTAATCTCGATATGCTCATAGTTAGCCATAAAGATAATGATCATCGTGGCGGCCTGAGCTCAATTTTAAAAGAGATGCCTGTAAACAAGTTAGTGAGTAGCTATGGTGAAAAAAACAGCGAAGCGTGTTGGGCCGGTCAGCGCTGGATGTGGGACGGTGTTTTATTCGAAATACTTAATCCTGATGAATCAATAGTTTATAAAAAGCGCAATAATGCCTCTTGTGTTTTGCGGGTCAAGGCTGGTCAGGACTCGATTTTATTAACGGCTGATATTGAGAAAAGAACGGAAAAAGCATTGCTCGAAACGCGGATTTCACAGCTAAAATCGACTTACCTGGTGTCTCCTCATCATGGCAGTAAAACTTCGTCATCGGAGGCGTTTCTGGATGCGGTTAATCCTGCTTATATTTTCATACCGGTCGGGTTTAAAAACCGATATCGCATGCCACATTCAAGTGTTATGCAGCGATATCGAGACCGAAATACAGTAATCCTTGAAACGTATAAATCTGGAGCGATTTCTGTAAGATTTGGTCAAAAAAACAGCAATAAAATACCTGAGGAATATCGTAAACTACAGCATAAATACTGGAATAGTCAGCATTAATCGCTGTGAACAGCACCCTTTCCGCATACCGTCGTCTCTGCTAAAGTAAGCACCTGATTTTTATCCAAAATTGCAGTATATAAGGAACCCAATAGTGTACGAAATGATTCAGCATGGCGGCTGGTTAATGTTGCCAATTCTTGCGAGTTCAGTGATTGCTTTAGCGATAGTTGCTGAGCGTTTTTGGTCATTACAGGCAAAAAAAGTAACGCCTCCAACATTAGTTGCCCAGGTGTGGCAATGGCATAAAAGCCAAACATTAACGGATGAGCACATTATTGCCTTAAGTAAAAATTCTCCACTTGGAAAAATTCTTGCTGCCGGTTTAATTAATCGCAATCACCCTCGTGAAATAATGAAAGAAAGCATCGAGGAAGTAGGGCACCAGGTTATTCATGAGCTGGAACGTTACCTTAATACTCTGAGTACTATTGCCTCTATAACGCCATTAATGGGCTTGTTAGGTACCGTTATCGGTATGATTAAAGTCTTTGCCGCAATCACAACTCAAGGTGTGGGAAATCCTACTGTGTTAGCTGGAGGGATTTCGGAAGCCTTAATTACTACCGCAGCTGGTTTATCAGTCGCAATTCCTACTTTAATTTTTTACCGCTTTTTCCGTGGCAAAGTTGATGAGCTGGTTTTGAAAATGGAAGAAGAGGCACTTAAGATTGTAGATGTTATGCATGGTGATCGTGCACAACAGGATAAAAGTTAATGCTGCGCACTAAACGTGATAAAGAACTGGATATTAATATCACGCCATTGATTGATGTTGTGTTTTTGTTGTTGATTTTTTTTATGGTTTCAACAACCTTTCAACGTGAATCAGAAATCACTATAGAGCTACCTGAATCATCCGGTGATATTGCAGAAACAGAAAAAAAAGTAATTGAAGTGAGTATCGATAACCAGGGACGTTACTTTGTCAATCAACGGCGAATAAAGGATAGCAACCTTAAAACATTGAAAAAAGCGATTTCTATTACACGTGGTGATGCCAAAGAACCAAAACTAATCATTAGCGCAGATAAAATGACACCTCATCAATCAGTAGTGAGAGCAATGGATGCTGCAAGACAACTTGGCCTGGTTAATTTAACGTTTGCTACTAAGCAGTCAAATAATAATTAAATATGACCAAGCAATCTCAAAATAATGATGCTGTTATCGTTTATCGCCGGCTTTTATCTTATGCAGTACCTTATTGGAAAATCTTCGTTCTTGCCGTAATTGGTATGGTTATTTACGCAGGGACCGAAGTCTCTTTTGCCCAGATTTTAGAACCAATGATGGATGGCGGATTTGTTGAAAAAGATCCTGAGTCCATGTTCTGGGTACCAATCTTAATGGTGGTTATATTTTCTGTTCGAATTATCGGTACCTTCCTGTCTGAATATGGCATGGCGATGGTTGCGCGAGGTGTTATACGTGACTTACGTGCAAAAATTTTCAACAAGGTGATGAATTTACCAACCAGTTACTTTGATAAAACGTCTTCAGGTTCAGTTTTATCGAAAATGATATATGACATTGAACAAATTGCAGCCGCCACTTCAAATGTTGTTATTGTATTAATAAGAGACGGCATTACCGTTATTGGGTTATTAGTTTGGATGTTGTACAGAAACCCATTATTAACTTTAATCTTATTTGTTATAGCGCCATTTGCGATTGCCATTGTTTATGCTATTAGTAAGCGCTTTCGTGTCATTAATACCCGTATTCAAAACTCCATGGGTGGTGTTACTGATATCACTGAAGAAGCGATTAAGGCAAACCAGGAAATAAAAATGTTTGGCGGGCAAGAATTTGAAACACATCGTTTTTCAGTAACAAATGAATATAATCGACGTCAACACCTGAAAATTGTTGCTACAAATGCTATTAGCAGTCCTATAGTACAGTTGATCGTAGTTATTGCTTTAGCAGTTATGATATCACTGGCAACTAACCCGGAATATCTTCCTGGTATGACAGCCGGTAAATTTGTTGCTTTTATGATGGGTATGGTTTTGTTGTTACAACATGCCAAGCGCTTGACGACCATTAATATGACTCTGCAACGTGGTATTGCTGCGGCACAAAGTGTTTTTAGTTTTATTGATATTGAAGATGAGATTGATCTGGGCAAAAAGGAGATTAAAAATATAAAAGGCGACGTTAAATTTGAACATGTTAACTTCAAATATAATGATGAGGCTGATGTTTTATCTGATATCTCTTTAACAATAAATGCAGGCGAGACGGTTGCTTTTGTTGGGCGCTCTGGAGCAGGTAAATCAACTTTGGTAAGTTTATTAGCACGTTTTTATGATAAGACTAGCGGTAGTATTAAAATTGATGGATATGATATTGATAACTTAAGCCTGGCTAATCTGAGAAGCCATATTGCACTGGTTAGCCAAAATGTCACTTTATTTAATGATACGGTTGCCCATAATATTGCCTATAGTGATCTTGAAAATCTCGATAATGATAAAATAATAAGTGCTGCTAAAGCTGCCAATGCTTATGACTTTATTGAAAGCTTACCGGATGGATTTGATACCATAGTCGGAGAAGATGGTGTGTTATTGTCCGGCGGTCAAAGACAGCGGATTGCGATTGCACGGGCAATATTTAAGAATGCCCCGATCCTGATTTTAGATGAGGCGACATCAGCGCTGGACACGGAATCAGAACGTCATATTCAAACTGCACTCGATGCCTTAATTAAAACCAGGACTACTTTGGTTATCGCTCATCGATTATCAACCATTGAGGAAGCCGATAAGATCGTTGTTTTGGATAAAGGAAAAATCGTTGAATTGGGAACGCATAAAGAACTTATTAGCAAAGATGGTCATTATGCTGCGCTTCATCAAATTCAGTTTAAAACTGAAAATGCCAGTTAAAAAATAAAGCAGTAAATATAAAATTATGCTGATAAAAAAAATAGAAAAATCCTGGTATAACAAAAATG
Organism: uncultured Ectothiorhodospiraceae bacterium; assembly: GCA_947258695.1. Lineage (GTDB taxonomy): Bacteria > Pseudomonadota > Gammaproteobacteria > UBA6429 > Thiohalophilaceae > JAGLTQ01. The sequence goes on from CAMYJG010000002.1 coordinate 59,295, forward strand.
GACTTACCACACTGCTTCAGCCTTTATCATGGATGTACTGCATATTAGTTCAATTTAGACGTTTATTATACCGTTTAAAAATATTGCGAACTACACAGCTTAATGTGCCAATTATCGTGGTTGGAAATATAACGGTAGGTGGTACAGGTAAAACACCATTGGTCATTGAATTGGCAAATTTATTGAAAAAACATGGTTATAGGCCAGGTATTATTAGTCGTGGCTATGGAGGAAAAGCACGTACCTGGCCACAACAGGTTCGCTGGGATGGTGATCCTACCATGGTTGGTGATGAGGCTATTCTTATTGCTCGCCGTACACGTTGTCCTATGGCGGTAGGGCCAGAACGTGTTGCATCAGCAAAAGCATTACTACAATACACTGACTGTAATGTCATTATCAGTGATGATGGCTTACAACACTATGCGCTTGGTCGTGATATTGAGATAGCCGTTATTGATGGTACACGACGCTATGGAAACGAAAATTGTTTACCTGCTGGCCCGTTACGTGAGCCAATTAAACGACTGGAGCAGGTAAATTTTAGAATAACAAATGGTGTTGCAGGTCCTGATGAGTTTGCGATGAAATATAAAGCAGAAACATTACGTCGTGCTGATGATCCCGCGGTCACCCTGGATATTTCTTCTTTACAAAACCAAACGGTTCATGCAATAGCGGGAATTGGTAATCCGCAACGATTTTTTGATAGCCTTAAATTAAGTGGCCTGGATATTATTGAACATGCATTTCCCGATCATTACCCGTTTAAGAAATCTGATTTAGATTTTGGAGAAATTCAGCCTATTGTTATTACTGAAAAAGATGCAGTAAAGTGTCAGCGTTTTTATTTACATAATGTCTGGTATCAACCGATTAAAGCGATACTGGATAATCAATTTACTGAACAATTATTAGTTATACTTGAGAGAATCAATGGACAAAAAACTACTTGATATTCTGGCCTGTCCGGTTTGCAAAGGGCCGTTGGTCTATTTAAAGAAAAAAAATGAGCTTGTTTGTAAAGCCGACAGGCTGGGCTTTCCTATACGCGATGATATTCCAGTTATGCTTGAAGAAGAAGCAAGGCAATTACCTGCAGATGAAGAAGTATCCTAGTAATTATTAACGCTTGTTTTAGACAGTTATAATAAATCAAGCGATAAAAATAATTCACTTAGTTCTTTTTTATCACCGGATAAAATAGGGATACAGTGAATTTCAGGTACGCGTCGATGAGCATGTCCATGCTGATCTTTTTGTATGTTGTTTTCATTGTTTTGCAACACTAAAGACGGTCCATCTTCGAGTATTTCAATTACCTGGCAAGATTTATTATTATAGCTGAGTCTTATACCAATCATTCCTCGTAATTGTTCCAGGGTGATTTCTATTTCGGGCATTAAGGTGTCATCCATGTAAAATTAATATTTAACCTGCCATTCTCACAGGAAGGCGTTTTGCACCCCAGTTACCAGGGTTTTCTTCAAAAACGCCAGCGACTTTAGTGCCACAGGAATGACAGCAGCCTTCAGAATTCAAGTTCCATTTTCCTAACACATACCAGTCACGCTCTATAAGTAGTTCACCACACTTATGACACCAGGTACTATCTGCGTCGCGATTATGAACATTACCGACATAGGCATAACGCACGCCTGCTTTGATTGCGATATCTCTTGCCATTACCAAGGTTGATGGTGCCGTTGATGGATAATCCATCATCTTAAAGTCAGGATGAAAAGCACTAAAGTGCATAGGCATGTCGGGTCCAAGATTTTCTACAACCCACTCACACATTTCAGTTAATTCTTTTTCAGAGTCATTCTCGCCAGGAATAATAAGCGTGGTGGTTTCTAACCAGCAATCAGTTTCATGCTTAATATATTTTAATGTATCAAGCACCGGTTCAAGGTGTGAACCGGTTATTTTATGATAAAAACGTTCTGTAAACGCTTTTAAATCTACATTTGCTGCATCCATCCATTGATAAAACTCAGCACGTGGCTCTGGGCTGACATAGCCCGCTGTGACCGCGACTGATTTTATATCTTTCTCTCGGCAGGCTTTTGCGACATCAATGGCATATTCATGAAATATGACAGGATCGTTATAGGTATAGGCAACACTTCGGCATCCATGTTCAGCCGCGGCATTTGCTATCATTTCAGGAGTCGCTGCATCTGCCAGGGTATCTGTTTCACGTGATTTACTGATATCCCAATTTTGGCAAAATTTACAGGCCAAATTACAACCTGCTGTACCAAATGAAAAAACGGGAGTGCCAGGCAAAAAGTGATTTAACGGTTTTTTTTCAATCGGATCAATACAAAAGCCACTGGAGCGGCCATAGGTAGTCAGAACTAATTCATTGTTTTGATTGGCACGAACAAAACACAGGCCTTGTTGTCCCTCATGTAATTTACATTCCCGAGGACACAAATCACATTGAACCCGGCCGTCATCTAAAAGGTGCCAGTATTTAGTTTTAACTATTGATGGATCAGACATGGTTTCACCACTATTATTGAGTATATGTACTACATAAAGGCAGACCGTAACTATTTCAATATATTTAGATTGAAAGTATAAAAATAATCCCTATTATTATATTAGTACAACAAATTAACTTTGTAACATTCTCTATTGCGAATATTTTAAGGAAAGTTTGTTATGAATCAAATTAGACCGCCTGCAGTCGCGGGGATGTTTTACCCCGCAAGTAACAGAACACTCAAAAGTGATATTCAGCACTATTTGCATGAGGCTGACTGTGTGCAAGTAACTAATCCTAAAGCGATTATTGTTCCACACGCAGGTTATATGTATTCGGGGCCAATTGCTGCATCTGCTTATAAACAGTTGATTCCTTTAAAAGAAAAAATAAAGCGTGTTGTTTTGCTGGGGCCAGCACACCGTGTTGCTTTTCATGGGTTAGCTGTTCCAGAGTCAGATACGTTTAATACACCACTGGGGAATATTCCCATCGATCAAAAAGGCATAGAGTCACTTGCTATGCTGCCCCAGGTTATTGTTTCTGAACAAGCTCACCAGGAGGAGCATAGCCTGGAAGTACAACTGCCATTTTTACAGGAGATCTTGCATGAATTTTCTCTTGTCCCGCTGGTAGTCGGTGAGGCAGAACGTGACGAGGTGGCAGAAGTTATCAGTAAACTGTGGGGTGATGAGCATACCCTAATTGTTATTAGTACAGATTTGAGTCACTACCACGGATATAATGAAGCAAAGCAACTTGATAGTGCGACCAGTGACTCTATTGTTAATTTAAAACCTGATCTTATTGGCTATGAAGATGCTTGTGGACGTAACGGTTTGAAAGGTTTGTTAACCGTTGCTGAAGAGAAAGGTCTGTCAATCGAACTACTTGATTTAAGAAATTCTGGCGATACAGCAGGTGATAAAAGTCGTGTTGTTGGTTACGGTGCTTATGTCCTCCATTAGTCTTACAAAGGAAGAACAGCAAGTTTGTCACCAGGTCGCCAGAGATTCTATAGAGTATGGATTGTTACACGGTAAAAAACTCACTGTAAATACAGATGAGTATCCTCAACCCTTGCAACAAAAGTATGCAAGTTTTGTCACTTTACATATTGATAGTGTATTACGTGGTTGTATTGGTGCGCTTGAAGCCTATCAACCTTTAATTAATGACATCTCGGAACATGCTTTTGCTGCAGCCTTTAGTGATCCACGGTTTCCAGCATTAACGAACAATGAATTTGATTTTATCGATATCGAAATTTCAGTTCTTGGTAAACCAGAGCCAGTTATGTTTGAAGATGAAGAAGATTTGCTTAATAAAATACGTCCCGGTATTGATGGCTTAATCCTTGAATCGGGATACCATCGGGGCACTTTTTTACCTTCTGTTTGGGAACAATTACCCGAAAAAAATGACTTTTTTCAACATCTAAAAATGAAAGCAGGTTTAGCTACTGACTGGTGGGATAACAACGCTAAGGTAAGCCGTTACGAAACGTTTTCTTTTTAGTTCTGTATTTTTTCTTCTTATTTAAAGCAGTTGATTTTAGCATCCTATCAACGTAAATTAATTGTCTTATTAATAAATTAGAGCGCTAAACTGTAGCAGGGTATTTTATGATAGAACACATTGATTCACTTGAAGATCTGAATAAACATATACCTCTAAAGGAAAAACTCGTTAGTGTTCACCAGGAAATCAAAAAAAACTTACCTTTCATATGCAGAATAGCAGTCGCAATCTATGATCCTGAAACCCGGGTTTTAAGAACATTTATTCATAGTAGTGAAGATGATAATCCTCTGGAAAATTATCATACTCTTCTTGAGAATGCACCGTCATTAAAAAAAATTATTGATAAGAGGTTGCCTCGGGTGATTAATAATCTACTCACCTTTGATACGGATTCAAAAGAGCATTCTAAACGTATTGGTCGGGCAGGTTATGCAGCGAGTTATACCATGCCAATTTTTAATGATGGTAATTTTCTTGGTTTTATTTTTTTTAATTCGCGTGAAACAGATGTGTTTGATGAGCATGTACTCAGCCAGGTCGATATTCTGGGGCACATGATATCCTTAATGATAATTAATGAGTTGTCTAATATTCAAACTTTAACCGCTGCGTTAAGAACAACCGGAAAACTCACCCATTTAAGAGATCCTGAAACTGGTTCTCATCTCGATAGAATGTCACGCTATAGTCAATTAATCGCCAGTACATTAGCAGATAAATATAATCTTGATGATGATTACATTGAACATATATTCATGTTTTCGCCATTACATGATATTGGCAAGATTGGTATACCCGATGATATATTAATGAAACCGGCTAAGTTAAGTGATGTAGAAATGGAAATTATGAAAACGCACTCGATGAAAGGCCGTCGAATAGTTGATGAAATTTTAAGTAACTTTGGTCTGGAAGGGATTGCTCATATTAACATATTAAGAAATATCGCTGAGTTTCATCATGAAGCGGTTAATGGTAGTGGATATCCTTCGGGTAAAAAGGGTACTGATATTCCGCTTGAAGCAAGGATTGTTGCGGTAGCCGATATTTTTGACGCATTGACCAGTAAGCGACCTTATAAAGAGGCATGGTCAAATGAGGATGCATTTAACTCACTTAGAGAACTCGTAGATGAGAAACTGGATAGAGATTGTGTAAACGCCTTAATTGACAATATTGTTGAAGTCGAAAAAATCCAAGAATATTTCCAGGAAAATCTGTATGGCTAAAATCAATTAACCTGAACTTCGTTTAAAGCTTTTTAAACTCAGCTTCTTTAAAACCAACAAGCAGAGTATTTCTATCCTGGGTAATAGGGCGTTTAATAAGAGTAGGGTTGGCTAGAAGTAGTTTGATGGCCTGTGCATCCGTGGTAATATTCTTATCTTTTTCAGATAAATTACGCCAGCTTGTACTTCGCTTGTTCAAAACTGACTCCCAACCTAAGTCATCAACCCAACTAGAGAGCAATTTCTTTTCAAGACCATCCTGGCGAAAGTCATGGAATTCATATTCAATCCCATGATCTTCCAGCCAGCGGCGGGCTTTCTTTACGGTATCGCAATTCTTAATGCCGTAAAGGGTCAACATCGTTTAAATGTCACGTAACAGTTCGTTGATACCAACCTTGCTTAATGTTTTCGCATCGACCTTTTTAACTATAACAGCACAGTACAGGCTGTAAGTGCCGTCTTTAGATGGCAAGTTGCCTGACACGACAACTGAACCAGCTGGAATACGGCCGTACGAAATTTCACCTGTTTCACGGTCATAAATTCGGGTGCTTTGGCCAATGTAGACACCCATTGAAATGACAGAGCCTTCTTCTACGATAACACCTTCAACGACTTCTGAGCGGGCGCCGATAAAGCAATTATCTTCAATGATGGTCGGTGAGGCTTGCAGTGGTTCAAGTACACCACCAATACCAACACCACCTGAGAGGTGAACATTTTTACCAATTTGGGCACATGAACCTACCGTTGCCCAGGTATCGACCATGGTACCGCTATCAACGTAGGCACCTATATTGACGTAAGAAGGCATAAGGATAACGCCCGGGGAGATATAGGCGCCTTTGCGAACTGTCGCTGGTGGAACAACCCGCACACCCGCTTCACGGAAGTCACGTGAGTTAAAGTCAGCGTACTTTGATTCTACTTTGTCAAAGTAGTTGGTGAAACCACCTTTCATAAATTCATTATCATTTATACGAAATGAGAGTAAAACCGCTTTTTTAAGCCATTCGTTTACAACCCAGTCACTGTCTTTTTTCTCTGCAACACGCAGTGTACCGGCATCAATTTGATTGATTGTCTCGGTAACCGCTTCTTTTACAATGGTATCAACACTACGAGGAGTGATATCGGCACGGTTTTCGAAGGCATTTTCAATAATATTTTGTAAGTCGTTACTCATAATTATTTCTCGTATTAAATTCGTTTCAAGTATTCCCCCTAAAAGTAGAGGGAATAATTCTTTATTTCTATAAGGCAGAACTGCGTTACTTTCAAAGCGGGCTATTTTATAGGCGCAGCCTGTGATATGCCAGTGTTTGGCGGCTTTATTCCATAAATTGACGAATTCTTTGAGCAGCTTCAATGCATTCTTCGTAGCTGGCGACCAAAGCCATACGCACATGTTGGCTGCCCGGATTTAATCCATACGCTTCCCTGGACAAATAACAGCCGGGTAAAACGGTAATGTTTTGTTCTGCAAACAAGTTTTTAGCGAAATCCTCATCGCTGCCCGGAGTTTTCGCCCATAAGTAGAAACTGGCATCGGGTTTTTTCACATCCAGTACCGGCTCTAAAATTTCCAGTACATCAGTAAATTTTTTCTGATAGAGCGAACGATTACTCTGAACATGTTTTTCATCTTGCCAGGCTTTGATACTGGCTTTTTGATGGTGTAAGGGCATCGCACAACCGTGATAGGTCCGGTATTTCAGAAAACTGCTGAGTATATTTTTATCACCGGCAACAAAACCTGAACGTAATCCAGGCAGGTTTGAACGTTTTGACAGGCTATGAAAAACAACGCAACGTGAATAATCGGTATGTCCCATATCTGCGGCAGCTTCAAGTAGTCCAACCGGTGGTTTACTTTCATCAAAATAAATTTCTGAGTAGCATTCATCAGAGGCAATGATAAAATCATGTTGCACGGCGAGCTTAATTAGCTTTTGTAATGATGTTATATCTATCACAGCGCCGGTTGGGTTACCGGGTGAGCAGATGTAAAGTAACTGGCAACGATCCCATATTTCTGAATCAACAGATTCAAAGTCAGGTAAATAGTTATTTTCTGTGGTTGTGTTTAGGTAATAAGGTTCTGCGCCAGAAAGATATGCGGCACCCTCATAAATTTGATAAAACGGGTTTGGCATGACAATCAAAGGCTCTTGTGTCGATTCGAGATTCCTATTAATAACCGCCTGGGCAAACGCAAACAGCGCCTCTCTTGTGCCATTAACCGGGATTATGTGTTGTTCTGCACTTAAACTCTCTATCGGTAAACTAAATCGCTGAACCAGCCAGTCAGTAATAGCTTGACGTAATTCAGGAATCCCCTTGGTTAACGGGTAGGCTGATACACCATCAAGCTGTTGCTGTAAATGTTCCAGCACAAACTCAGGTGCTTTATGTTTTGGTTCACCGATTGAGAGTGCAATATGTTCAAGCTCTGGATTTGGCGTGATACCATCTTTTAATACAGAAAGTTTTTCAAATGGATAAGGGTGTAGCTTGTTGAGTTCTGGATTCATAAGGTTTACATCAAAGTGAATAATTAACGAGATGAATAAAAAAGACAGTATAAGCCAGACAGCTTTTTCAGCCAAATACAAAACACATACTATGCTACCTGTTGCTGGATTGCTGTTTGCTGCAACCATGTGGGGGTTGATTTGGTATCCCTTGCGTTTATTAGAAAATGGTGGTTTGCATGGCCTGTGGGCCTCCGTACTAATGTATAGCGGTACATTAGTTGTTGCTATCCCGGTATTACTCAAAGGTTGGCATGAATGGAAGTCTGAACCACTTATCTTCTTCTTTATGGCAATCGCTACTGGCTGGACAAATATTGCCGTTATTCTGGCATTACTGGATGGTAATGTGGTTCGGGTTTTACTGCTTTTTTACCTGTCACCATTATGGGCGACTTTGCTCGGTGTTTTCTTTTTAGGTGAATACTTATCAAAACAGGCATTAGGAATTTTAGCAATTGCCATGACCGGGGCTGTCATTATGCTATGGCACGACTCGCTGGGTTTTCCTGCCCCAAAAGATACTGCTGATTGGCTGGCTTTATCTTCAGGAATTGCTTTTGCCATTACTAATGTTTTAATTCATAAGTTAAATCATGCTTCTGTTATGGTTAAAACGTCAACAGGTTGGCTAGGTGTTTTATTGATTGCATTTATCTTAATTTTCTTTACTGAGCAAAAACTGGATGTACCGATAAACATTATGGCCGGAGCGTGGCTACTGGGTGCATTTGCTATGACTATTATGAATGTGGCTGTTGTTTATGGTGTTACGAATATGCCGGTACATCGTTCGGCTATTATTTTATTATTTGAAATTGTTATTGCTACAATATCTTCCTTATTATTGACTAATGAAGTTATCGAACTGCGGGAATGGCTAGGAGGTGGCCTGGTCATTTTAGCCGCTTATCTAACTGCAACCAACCAGGTTGAAGATGGAGCCATATAATGATGGGTAAAAGCATTAAAAAATTACATCACGTCAGTTTTATTGTTGAAGATATTGATATTGCGCTGGCGTTTTATACCGAAGTACTGGGACTTGAGACAGATCCTTCACGTCCAGATCTTGGTTATCCTGGTGCCTGGTTAACATTACCGGGACAACAACAACTTCACTTAATGCAACTTGATGATCCTGACAAAAATAGTGCACGACCTGAGCATGGCGGACGAGATCGTCATGTTGCTTTTTCTGTGAATTCTATTGATGAAATTACTACAACTCTTGGAAATGTTGATATGCCATTTTCGAAAAGTCGCTCAGGGCGAAAAGCGCTGTTTTGCCGTGATCCTGATGGCAACGCCTTAGAATTTATTGAATTGTAAAATGGAATAGCCAGATAAATGCCATAAGCTATTGATTATAAATGAAAAAATTAATCATATGGGGTTTGTTGTCTGAAATATAAAGTCTAAACAATTTTATTTAATGACCGATAAATATAAGGAGAAATAGCATGCTTATAAATTGGAGGTGATTAATGGTTAATTCAGGCAAAGAGTCACTATGTTATGGCCTAATTTTATTTTGTGCACTTTTCTTTTCCAATACGCTTGTTGCAAATGAAGAGAAAAAAGATGCACCATTAAGTATCGCAGGTACTACGAAAGTTAATGCTGAAGAGATTTTTGCACTGGTTGATAAAACTCCCGATCTAATCATTATTGATGCACGTATCCGTTCTGATCGAATTCAAGGATACATTGAAAGTTCTGTTAGTCTTCCTGATATTCAAACAAGTTGTAGTAGTTTAAAAAAAATTATTCCCAGTAAATCATCGCCGCTATTATTTTACTGTAATGGTGTTAAGTGTGGTCGAAGTGGTAACTCGGCAAACATAGCACTTAAGTGTGGCTATAAAAATATTTACTGGTTTCGTGGTGGTTTTGAGGAGTGGAAATCTAAAAATCTTCCTTTTATAAGAAAATAGATTATGAAGTTACCTGTTTTATCAATTCGTATTATCTTTGGCATCATCATTACTATGATGGGTGTACTTGCTCTAATTTTAGCATTGCTTAGCGGAGCTATAAACCAAAAGCTGGCCTTAGATAACCAAAAAATAATGATAAGGGAAATGATAAGTATCTCTGTTAAAGAACGTATAAAAGATTTAAATACAGTCTCAAAAGATTTGGGGCTTGCTTTGCAGAGCACAGAAGATTTTCAGCAAGCTTTAAAAGAATCAAATACTAAATCTTTAAATTCTCAATTAAACAATCAATTCCACCAATATTTTGTAACAGCTGGGGTCATCAAGCTGGAACAGATTGTTTTGTGGGATAAAAGTTTTGCTTTTATTCAAGAAGCATCTGAGGGCTCAGTTTTTTTCAAAAAACAAAACAGCTGTCAAAATATAATCGATCGTGCGAGTACAAGAAAAGGTGCACGTCGAATGAAAGTGATTAATGGAATGTGTTTAAGTAATGATAAAGCGATTAACGTTGTTATCGTGCCGGTTGGTGGCTTGCGTTTGAAAGGGTATGTGATGATTGTCACTGATCCTTTGCATAACTTGAAAGCAGTCGAAACGGACCTGGGTATGCCTTTGTTACTACAACTAAAAAATAACAAAGAAGCGTTTATCTCGGATAAATGGCCAAAGAATGAGAAGACTGCGCTTATATCTGATTTCAATTTAAAAACAACCTCAGGGCAATATTTATTATCTGTTTTGACTGCAAGAGATATTTCGCAACTCTCACAATCATTACAGGATTCCCGGCTTAAAGTGCTATTTATAACAGGCATTGTTACATTGCTTATTATTATGATTAGTGTATTAATCGCCAGAAGAACGATGCTTTCGCCTTTGAATAAGCTTACTCATAAACTACGAAATTTTGATTCCAGTTCATGGGGCGAACAGGAAAATATAAAAATAGATGGTGTCAAAGAGATACAAGAACTATGTGATGGATTTAACTATATGGCTACAGCCCAGTATAAAGCGCAACAATCTGATCAATATAAGTCTCAGTTTTTAGCCAATATGAGTCATGAAATTAGAACGCCATTAGCTGCCATTATCGGATTTTCAGAAACATTATATAAAAATGGTAAAACAGAGGAATGGAAAACATTTTTGTCACGCATTCTTAGTAATGGCAGGCATTTAAACCAGTTGATAAACGACATACTTGATTTATCAAAAATTGAAGCTAACCAATTATCTATTGAAGATATCCCTGTATCTATAGGTACGGTGTTACTTGAACTTGATTCATTATTGGGTGAGCAAGCCAGAAATAAAGGGTTGGAGTTTAAGGTTTACCATGAATTTCCGTTGCCTGAATCTATTACAACCGATCCGACACGGCTTAAACAAATCCTGATTAACTTATGCGGAAATGCCATAAAGTTTACAGAAAGAGGGAGCGTTATATTGGCAGTATCTTTTGATAAAGAAAATAACGAACTTATTTTCTCTATAAAAGATAGTGGCGTAGGAATGAGTACCGAACAATTAGCTGGTTTATTTAAGCCGTTTAAGCAAGCTGATTCATCCACAACCAGGAAATTTGGTGGCACTGGCCTGGGACTATATATATCAAAATTATTAGCTGAGAAATTAGGTGGGAATATTGAAGCATCGAGTATGCCTGGAATAGGTAGTCACTTTGAAGTCAGGATTAGTGCTAAGCAGATTACTGACAAATGGATTAATTCTGAAAGTGAGTTTATGTCATTATCTGAAAATGATGAAGTTGTAATACCTTCTTTACAAGGTACTATCTTACTGGCGGAAGATAATATTGATAATCAAAAATTAATATCACTTTATATTGAAGACACCGGGGCAACAGTTGATATAGCAAATAATGGAAGAATTGCAATAGAAAAAGGTATCTCTAAAGAATATGATCTGATTTTAATGGATATGCAGATGCCTGAAATGGATGGTATTGAATCTATTAAAAAGTTACGAGAAGCAAATATTATTACACCGATCGCTACATTAACAGCTAATGCGATGAAAGAAGATGTTTTAATGTCAGAAAAAGCGGGGGCTGACTATTTTCTGACGAAACCAATTAATAAAATTGATTTTTATGCAGTATTAAAAAATCACCTGCCTGAATCAAACAGGCAAAGTAATATGTTAGCTGCTAAACCAAAAAGTGAACGGCTGAAACAATTAACAGATAAATTTGTATCTAGATTGCCAGATTTAAACAACAAATTACAAACCCTCTTTAATAATAAAGAATGGGGAGGTTTAGAAAATGAAGTACATAAACTAAAAGGTACTGGTGGAGCTTTCGGGTTTCCGGTTATAACAGAGACATGCGGCCTGCTTGAAATAAAATTAAAGGAAACCGATTACAAGGAAGCGAAAAAAATCTTACATACCTTAAATGCTATCAACGAAGAAATTAGCTCGTCGTATAATTTAGAATAGAGTGAATTATACTCGAGCCCTATTAGTGTTGGTGGTTGTCTAATTCATCCATAATAGTTTGTTCTAAACAGGATAACATCTTTTTATCGGATATTATTTTTCCGTTATTATCGCTAATGAAAAATATATCTTCTGCTTTTTCACCATACGTCGCGATTTTCGCTTTATGTAAGGAGACATCACAAGCATGCATGGCTGAACCAATTTGCGATAACAGTCCGGGTCTGTCATAAGCAATAACTTTCATTAAAGTATGATTATGTAATTTATTTGTTTCAAAAGTAACCTTGGTAGGGAACTTGAAGTGTTTGGCTGCTCTTGGAATGTGCGTGGTGATTCCGGGTGTTGATGTTTCAGGTTTGGTTAAATATAGAGCCAGCTTTTCTTTTAATTCATCAATACGCGCAGAGTTTATTAATTGGGTTCCGTCTGCTTCTAATACCAGGAAGGTGTCAAGAGTATAGTTGTCCTTAGAAGTAAAAATGCGGGCATCCACAACAGTTAAATTTATTTGTTCTATGAGTGTTGTAATAATAGTAAATAAATTACTGTTGTATTCAGTATGAATAAAAATTTCTGTGCCTTCACCTTTTGGGCGTTTGCGTACAAGAATAAGAGGTATCTCAGGCTCTGTCGTGCTTAAAATGTTTTCTGTATGCCAGATTATTTCAGAAGGTGAGTAGCGAATAAAATACTCGTCTCCAAAGTTATCCCATAAAACATCAATATTTTTTTCTGCTATATTTTTATTGACTAAGGATTCACGCGCCTGTCGTTGATAGTCTTTGATTCGTTCAGATTGGATTACCGGGTTTTCAAGACCGCGTCTGAATGCGGCTTCAGTTGAAGTATATAGTTCACGTAGTAGTGTTCCTTTCCAGGTATTCCAAACTGAAGAACTGGTCGCACGAATATCTGATACTGTGAGTAAGAATAAATAATCAAGATGCATCTTATCGCCCATGTGTTGAGCGAACTCATGCACAACTTCGGGATCAGTAATATCTTTACGTTGCGCTGTTGAAGACATAATAAGATGGTTTCGAACCAGCCATGCTACCAGGTTACTGTCAAAATCACTTAGCCCATGTTCTTTACAAAAGACAAGCGCATCTTCTGCTCCCAATATAGCATGATCGCCTCCACGTCCCTTTGCTATATCGTGGAATAATCCTGCCAGCAATACTATCTCCTGTTTAGGCACATTATTCATGATACTACTACATAAAGGGAATTCGTGATAAAACTCCGGCACTGTATAACGGCGTAAATTTCGAATTAGCGTTAATGTATGTTCGTCAACAGTATAGACATGAAATAAATCATGTTGCATTTGCCCGACGATATTTGCGAATACCGGCAGATAGGCGGCAAGAACACCATAAAGGTTCATTCGTCTTAGCTCGTGTGTAACACCTTCAGTTTGTCGCATTATCTCCATGAATAATGACTTGCAGCGTAAATCGTCACGAAACTGTTCATTAATTAAATAACGATGATCGCGAATTAAGCGAATAGTATTTGCACGAACACCTTTTAGTTCGGGCTGCTGTTCTAATATTAGAAAAATTTCTAACAACGCAAATGGATAACGTTTAAAAATTTCATCATTAACAACTTCTATAAAACCTTTGCGTGACTGGAAGCGATTGTTTATTGTTACCGCTTCACTGGAATCCTCGGCTAGTAATATTTCTTCTTTAAATAATTGCAGTAACATTTCATTTAAGCGGCTAAGCTCCATTACGGTGCGGTAGTATTGCTTCATAAAATATTCAACTGCAATGTGATGGCGGTCATCACGATAGCCAAATTGTTTTGCTAACTCACGTTGGTGATCAAACAGTAAGCGATCTTCTCGTCTCCCGGTTAATACATGTAGACCAAACCTTATTTTCCAGAGAAAAGCCTGTCCTTCATGTAACGATTTATACTCTTGCTCGGTTATAAATCCATCATTTATTAAATCTTTTAATGTGTCGGCATTAAAGTGTCGCTTGGCGACCCATCCTATTACCTGTATGTCACGTAAACCACCAGGACTTTCTTTTATGTTAGGCTCCAGGTTATAAGCAGTGTCATGATATTTTTCATGGCGGTTTATTTGCTCTTCGAGTTTTGCTTTAAAGAAGTCTTTGCTGGGCCAGATTTTATCAGGTGCACATAAGTCACGTTGCGTGTTGAAAAGATCTTCAGGGCCATAAAGTAAACGGCTTTCTTGTAAATTAGTTGCAACGGTTATATCTGCTGTTGCTTCAGTAACACATTCATCTATGGTGCGAACACTATGACCAATCTCTAGCCCAATATCCCATAAGAAGGTAATGAATTCGCTTAGTGCTTCATTGTAATGCGTGCCATCATTTTTAAGCAGGATTTGTACATCAACATCAGATGCAGGGTGTAGTTCTCCGCGGCCATAACCACCAACAGCTAACAATGCAATGTCAGTTGCATCCGCAGGGAAATATTGAAGCCAGGCTTTAACAAGAAGAGTATCAACCATGTTAGAACGTGCATGTACTAATTCTGAGGCTGCACGACCGGCTTTGAAACGGCGAGTCAGAACGTCGGTTGAGTTTTGTAAGGCATCTTTAAATAAAGTAATGCAAAGCGTACTATTTTTTAAATCATCGTCAAATTTTTCTTCATTGAATAATTCTGAATCATGGTAGGGGCGAGTAAAAGCAGTCATGAAATTGTTTCATCTTTACGTAATGTTAAAATTTCATGTCCTGTTTCAGTGACAAGAATAGTATGTTCCCATTGTGCTGACAGGCTGCGATCTTTGGAAACCACGGTCCAGCCATCTTTTAATAGTTTTACATTCCGTTTGCCAACATTAATCATGGGTTCAATGGTAAATATCATACCCGCTTCTAACTTGAGTCCGGTATTGGCTTTTCCGTAATGTAATACCTGTGGTTCCTCATGAAATTTTTCCCCGATTCCATGACCACAATATTCCTGAACTACG
This sequence comes from uncultured Ectothiorhodospiraceae bacterium, assembly GCA_947258695.1. Taxonomy (GTDB): domain Bacteria; phylum Pseudomonadota; class Gammaproteobacteria; order UBA6429; family Thiohalophilaceae; genus JAGLTQ01. The sequence goes on from CAMYJG010000002.1 coordinate 74,465, forward strand.
GAATAGTTATGGCTTTCTGCATGTTTTTGAATAACTGCACCGATATCACCCAGGTGTGCACCAGGTTTAACCAGGGCAATGGCTTCTGAGAGGCACTCATAACTGATTTTAGCCACTCGTTTTGCCTGGATGGATGCATCACCGACAAAAAACATTTTACTGGTATCACCGTGCCAGCCATCTTTAATGACGGTAATATCAATATTAATCATATCGCCATTTTTTAGTCGCTTTTCATTTGGGATACCATGACAAATGACCTGGTTAACCGAAGTACAAATCGACTTGGGAAAGCCATGGTAATTTAAAGGGGCAGGGATGGCTTTTTGTTCATTGACGATATAATCGTGGCAAATTTTGTCGAGTTCATTGGTGGTAATGCCAATTTTGACATGGGGTTCAATCATTTCCAGCACTTCTGCAGCGAGACGGCCTGCGACACGCATTTTTTCGATTTGATCGGTAGTTTTAATGCTAACGGACATTTATATTATTTCCTGTTCCAAAAGTGCTTAAAAAGTAGGCAAATATGCAAAATTTGGTATTAATTCAAGAGTTTGAGCGATCTTGATTGTTGCTCCAAGCCAAGTATGGTATAAAGCGCGCGCCGATTTGGCAAACTTTTAATTGTTTGGATTTGTCGGGTGAATAACCCTACAAAACAGACTGAATTTAACGACACACACACACCGACACATTTGTCTGGGTGCCGCTCCTCTAGCAGGTATTGGCTTTGAGCTGATTTTGAGGTTTGGTTGATTAAATGGGGTGTGTGGAGGCGTAACCCTAGATAGATCTCAAATGAGATCAGGAGATATAAAATGAGTGAAGTGAGCATGCGTGAAATGCTGGAGGCTGGTGTACATTTCGGCCACCAAACACGTTTCTGGAACCCAAAAATGCGCAATTACATTTTTGGCGATCGTAATAAAATCCATATCATCAATTTAGAAAAAACACTGCCTTTATATAAAGATGCAGTTAACTTTATTGGTTCATTAGCTGCAAATCGTGGCACTATATTATTTGTTGGCACCAAGCGTGCTGCGGGTAAAATTATTCGTGAAGAAGCTGAACGTTGTGGCATGCCTTTTGTAAACCATCGCTGGTTAGGTGGCATGTTAACTAACTTCAAAACAGTTAAGCAATCTATCCGTCGTTTGAAAGATCTTCAAACTATGGTGGAAAATGGTATCGAAGGCCGTAGCAAAAAAGAAATTCTGACCATGACGCGAGAAATGGAAAAACTCGATCGCAGTTTTGGTGGTATAAAAGACATGAAAGGCATTCCTGATGCATTGTTCGTTGTTGATGTAGGACATGAAGATATCGCAGTTAAAGAAGCTGTTAAATTAGGTATCCCGGTCATTGGTGTTGTTGATAGTAATAACAGCCCGGATAACATTGATTATGTTATTCCTGGTAATGATGATGCGATTCGTGCAGTAAGTCTTTATGTCAAAGGCATGTCTGATGCAGTAATTACAGGTAAAGAGTCTGCACCTAAGCCTGCTGCTGGCAACAAAGATGACTTTGTTGAAACTGATGCTGATGCAGTGCCTGTAAAAGTAGCCAAGAAAAAAGCAGCCAAGAAAAAAGCAGCGAAGAAAAAAGCTGTAAAAGCGGATGCGGCTGATAAAGCGGATGATGAAGTCGCAGTTAAAGTTGCAAAGAAAAAAGCATCTAAGAAAAAAGCGGCGAAAAAGAAAACTGCTAAAAAAGCTGACGACGCAGCTGAATAACAGCTGGTTTGTTGATATAGGAAGGGGGCGCAGTATTTTATATTGAGCCCCCTTTTTCAGATTTTACAGAATCAATTTTTTTGGTTTAGACAAAGATTTAAGAGGATAACATTATGGCAATTACTGCAGCATTAGTTAAAGAACTACGCGAACGTACTGGCGCTGGCATGATGGAATGTAAAAAATTCCTGACAGAAACTGATGGTGACATCGATGCCGCAATTGAAACAATGCGTAAAGCTGGTATGGCAAAAGCTGACAAGAAAGCGGGCCGCGTAGCAGCTGAAGGCCTGGCAACTATTAAAGCAAGCGATGATAATAAATCAGCTATTATTCTTGAAGTGAATAGTGAAACAGATTTTGTGACTAAAGGCGACGACTTTAAAGAGTTTGTATCTGAAATTGCTGATTGCGTTTTAGAAAACAAACCTGCTGATGTTGATGCATTATCAGGTATGAAACTGGCTAGCGGGACGACTGTTGAAGATAGACGTAAAGAGCTGGTAGCGAAAATCGGTGAAAACATGAGTGTACGCCGTTTTGATATTATTGATAATGCAGATGCTGTTGGCATCTACCAACACGGTGAACGTATTGCTGTAATGGTTGAGCTTGAAGGTGGAGATGCTGCTTTAGGTAAAGACATTGCTATGCACATTGCAGCAAGCAAACCTATCTGTGTTGCAGAATCAGACGTACCTGCCGATGCATTAGCTAAAGAACGTGAAATATTTTCTGCCCAGGCTGCTGAAAGTGGTAAACCTGAAAACATTATAGAAAAAATGGTTGAAGGTCGAATCAAGAAATTCCTGAAAGAAGTTACCTTGTTAGGTCAGCCTTTTGTTAAAGATCCCGACCAAACAGTTGAACAGTTACTGAAAGCAAAAAGTGCTACGGTAAAACGTTTTATCCGGTTTGAAGTAGGTGAAGGGATAGAGAAGAAAGAAGAAAACTTTGCAGATGAAGTTATGGCGCAAGTCAAAGGTTAAAAGCTAAATCAGAATGGCCTCATACGAGGCCATTTTTTAGTTCGCCTCATTATAATAACTATACGGATAAAATCTTATGGCCAGCAAATATCGTTATAAACGTATTCTACTCAAGCTAAGCGGTGAAGCTTTAATGGGTGACAAAGAATTCGGAATTGACCCTGAAATTATTGACCGTGTTGCTGTTGAAGTTAAAGAATTAACTGATAATGGCATTCAGGTAGCTATGGTTATTGGCGGTGGTAATATTTTTCGCGGTGTGAGTTTGTCAGCAAGCGGCATGGAACGTGTTTCGGCTGATCACATGGGAATGTTGGCAACAGTAATAAATGCATTAGCATTACAGGATGGCCTGGAGCGTCATAATTTAAAGGTACGCGTTATGTCTGCATTACCCATTCATAACGTTGCTGAAGATTATATTCGTCGACGAGCAGTACGCCACTTAGAGAAAGGACGAGTCGTTATCTTTGCTGCGGGGACTGGTAATCCATTTTTCACCACAGATACCGCTGCTAGTTTACGAGGAATTGAAGTTAATTGTGATGTTGTTATAAAAGGCACAAATGTTGACGGTGTATACTCAGCAGATCCTAAAAAAGACCCGGCAGCTGAAAAGTATGATTTCCTTGAATACGACGAAGTTATTGAAAATAAATTGGGTGTAATGGACACCACAGCGATAGTTCTTTGTCGGGATAATAATATTCCCGTTGTTGTATACAATATGGGGAAAGAAGGTGCCTTAATGCGTGTTGTACATGGTGAAAATGAAGGTACTGTTGTAGAAAATAAAGTGTAATTCTATAAAAATAATATTAAGAAGTGTTACCACTGAGTAACAAATTTAGAGCAGGATAGGAACGATACAATGATTGATGAATTAAAAGAAGATGCCGAAGTAAGAATGGGTAAAAGTGTTGCGTCATTAAAGAATGATTTAACAAAATTACGCACCGGTCGTGCTCATACGAGTTTACTCGATCATATTACTGTTGAATATTACGGTTCAGAAGTACCTTTGAGTCAGGTTGCCAATGTATCTGTATTAGATTCACGAACTTTAAGTGTATCGCCATGGGAAAAACCAATGGTACAGGCAATTGAAAAAGCCATTATGAATTCAGATATGGGTTTAAATCCTGCAACCTCAGGCGAATTAATCCGTATTCCTTTACCACCTTTAACGGAAGAACGTCGTAAAGATATGATCAAAGTTGTTCGCGCTGAAGGAGAAGGTGCGAAAGTTGCAATAAGAAATATTCGTCGTGACGTTCTGAGTGATATTAAAGCGCTTTTAAAAGAAAAAGAAATTACTGAAGATGAAGAACACCAGGCGCATGATGAAATACAAAAAATCACTGATAAATATGTAAAGCAAGTTGATGATGCATTGGTTGTTAAAGAGAAGGATTTAATGGAAATCTGATTTTGATCAGTTTTCATTAATGATATCCGACATGCAAGATAACATTAAGCCAGCTACTACCTCTAATATACCCAAACATGTTGCCATTATTATGGATGGCAATGGACGCTGGGCGCAAAAAAAAGGTTCACCGCGTATAGCTGGACATAAAGCTGGTGTTGAAACGGTTCGTTCGGTTATTCAAGCCTGTGCCGAAAAAGGTATTGAGGTTCTCACATTATTTGCTTTTTCCAGCGAGAACTGGCGCAGGCCTGAAAAAGAAGTCAGTTTACTAATGGGACTTTTTTTAGCTGCCTTGCAGCGTGAAGTAAAAAAACTTCATAAAAATGACGTGCGCTTAAAAATTGTCGGCGATGTAACTGCTTTCGATAAAAAAATTCAGGAACAAATTATTAAATCTGAGGAGCTGACTAAAAATAATAAACGCTTAGTGTTAAATATTGCAGCAAACTACGGTGGTCAATGGGACATTACCCAGGCGGTTAAAGCGTTAGCAAAAAAGGTGGAGACGGGTTCTTTAAAATCAGATGAGATAACTTCGGATTTAATTAGCCAACATTTGTCCATGAATGATTTACCTGAGCCTGATTTATTTATTCGTACAGGCGGCGAACAACGGATTAGTAATTTTTTAATCTGGCAGCTTGCTTATAGCGAGTTATATTTTACTGACACCCTGTGGCCTGATTTTGATAGAGATGCTTTTGATCTTGCTTTACAGTCATTTGCTGGTCGGCAGCGTCGTTTTGGTCATACCGGCGAACAGATTGAGAAAATGAAAAATGCTTAAATACAGGTTGTTAACAGCATTTTCCATGGGGCCGCTCATTCTTTGGGCTATTTATTCAATGCCTGAAAATTATTTCGCCATTTTTTCATTCGTTTTAGTTAGTTTAGGCGCATGGGAATGGAGTGCTTTTGCTGATTGGAAAAAAACACTACAGCGTAGTTTATTTTTAATTGTAAGTGTCGCGCTATTCTTGATTGTGATATTTGCTCAAAATTCTGATGTCAATAACAGTATCATCGTAGCATCTTTAATCTGGTGGTTGATCTGTATCCCGTTACTGCTTACGTTCCCTTTTGCTAACAACCACTTTATGCAGCGGCAGTTTACAAAAACGATTGTTGGTATTGTTCTGCTATCAGCTACCCTGGTTTCAATGATTTTAATTCGCAATAATCCTGCTTATGGTTCCGGATATGTCTTGTATTTAATTTTATTAATCTGGTTTGCTGACAGTGGTGCTTATTTTGCGGGACGTGCATTTGGTAAAAATAAACTGCTACCAACAGTGAGCCCAGGAAAAACATGGGAAGGTGTAGTAGGTGCACTGATCGTCACATTTATCGTTGCTATAATTTCAGCAAATCTGCTAGAAATTGCTTCGACTCAATTTATATTATTTATTTTAATTACAATGCTAACGGTAGTTTATTCTGTTGTTGGTGATTTGTCTGAAAGTGTTTTTAAACGAATGGCGAATATAAAAGATAGTAGCCATTTAATTCCCGGACATGGTGGTATTTTGGATCGTATTGATAGCCTGATGGCCGCCTTTCCAGTTTTCTTTGCCGGTTTGTGGTTAATGGAGAAACTGGGATGAAGGGATTATGCGTTCTTGGAGCAACAGGCTCCATCGGGGTTAGTACGCTGGATGTTGCAGCCCGACACCCTGATAAATATAAAATTATTGCTCTTTCTGCAAATAGTCAGGTAGATCGTTTAATAGAGCAATGTGAAAAATTTAAACCAGAATATGCTGTTGTTGTTAATGAAACAGCTGCCAGCGAATTTGCAGAAAAAATAAAAAGCAAAAATCTATCTGTTCAGGTTTTGTCAGGTAATGCCGGACTGGTTACGATTGCCAGCTTACCCCAGGTTGATTATGTTATGGCGGCGATAGTAGGGGCAGCTGGTCTTGAGTCGTCATTAGCAGCAGCCCGCGCTGGTAAACGCATCTTATTGGCAAATAAAGAAGCTCTGGTAATGAGCGGGCAGTTATTCATGGATGAAGTAAAAAAGAATAATGCTGAATTATTACCGATAGATAGTGAACACAATGCTATCTTCCAGTGTTTACCAGAGCACTATGAAAAAGATTTAACGGCATCAGGGATAACCAAAATATTGTTAACAGGTTCTGGTGGCCCATTTCGAACTAAAGCAGCAAATGAATTAGAAAACGTAACACCGGATCAGGCATGTGCACATCCTAACTGGAGTATGGGCCGTAAAATATCGGTTGACTCTGCAACAATGATGAATAAAGGGCTTGAAATTATTGAAGCCTGCTGGTTATTCAATACCAGTCCTGATGATATTCAGGTTGTTGTACATCCTCAAAGTGTTATTCATTCGATGGTTCAATATTCTGATGGTTCAGTTTTAGCGCAGCTTGGTCAACCAGATATGCGTACACCTATTGCGCATGCTTTGTCGTGGCCTGAACGTATTTCATCAGGTGTAGAAAAATTAGACTTATTTTCTATTGCGCAACTTGAGTTTGAGCAACCCGATTATGAACGTTTTCCATGTTTACGTTTAGCTGAAGAATCAATACGTAAAGGTGGAACTGCACCTGCCATATTAAATGCGGCCAACGAAGTTGCAGTAGCCTCATTTTTAGATAAGCAACTAAAATTTACAGATATTGCATACATTGTTGAAAAAACATTGTTAAACCTGAAGTCACGACCTGCAAACACATTAACTGATATATTAGAGGATGATCTGGCTGCTCGAAAAGAAGCGGAACAATTGATACAAAGTAGGGTCAAACAGGATTAGTTATGTCGATTATATTTACTATTATTTCGTTTATTGTTGCTATCAGTATTCTTGTTGCGATTCATGAGTATGGCCATTATATTGTGGCAAAAAAACTCGGCGTTAAAATTTTACGTTTTTCAATTGGTTTTGGTCAGCCTCTCTGGAGTAAGCGAATTGGAAAGGATAAAACCGAATTTGTCATCGCTTCCTTACCGTTTGGTGGTTATGTCAAAATGCTGGATAAACGTGAATCCGCTGTCGCTGAAAATGAGCAGCATCGTGAATTTACTTCTCAGTCTGTCTGGAAACGTATAGCTATTGTCGCTGCTGGCCCATTATTTAATTTTATTTTTGCGATAGTTGCCTACTGGTTAATGTTTGTTGTTGGTGTTTCTGGAATTAAACCCATAATTGGAACTGTTGATACTGATAGTCTTGCTAGTCAAGCTGGCTTGGTATCAGGCTATGAGATTGTCGCCATTAATGATAATAAAACACCTATCTGGGATGTTGCGGTAAAAAACCTTATTCCATCAGTCGTTGATCGTTCTCAGGCAGTTTTAAAGTTACAGGATAAAGAAGGGAATACTGTTAGCCGCACATTAGATTTTTCTTCTACTTCAGGAGAGATTAAGGTTGAGCAATTATTCGAACAATTAGGTTTTAAACCCTGGCAACCTGCAATTAAACCCGTAGTCGGTAGGGTGCTTGAAAAATCTCCGGCTGAAGATGCTGGCTTTAAGGCAGGGGACACTATAGTTGCTGTTAATAATGTTGCTACACCCGACTGGATAGATGTTGTTGAAATAGTGACAAGTAAGCCGGCTGAAATTATCCAGGTTTCTATTTTACGTGATGGAAATACAAAAATTATACAAGTTATCCCGAAGGAAGTTGTTCGTAATGGCAAAACAGTAGGGCAATTAGGTTTGGGGCCTAAATCAGGCAGTTCGTATCCGCAAGATATGCGGGTAACACATGGTTATAATCTATTCGAATCAATACCTCGCGCTTTTTCACGTACCTGGGACTTTAGTTTATTGACATTTAAAATGATTGGTAAGATTTTTACTGGAGAAATTTCCATTAAGAATTTAAGTGGTCCGGTTAGTATTGCTCAGTATGCAGGTTATTCAGCAAGCGCGGGATTGGCAAGGTTTTTAGATTTTTTAGCTATTGTAAGTATTAGTTTAGGTATACTTAATTTGTTACCTGTTCCGATATTAGATGGTGGCCATTTAATGTATTACATGATTGAGGTTGTTCGCAGAAAACCTGTTTCAGAAGAGACTCAGGAGTTTGCCAGCAGAATCGGTATTATTCTTTTATTTACATTGATGAGTGTCGCTTTATATAACGATATTCTTCGTGTTTTAGGTTGAAAATTTCGGAACAAATGTCCCCGGGATTAATAAATTAAGTTGTAATGAATTTATGAGATATTTTTTTATAGTTTTCGTTTTTGTTGCCCTGATGCGAAGCGCGTTGGCATTTGAACCTTTCGAAGTTAAGGATATTAAGTTAGAAGGATTACAACGTATATCGATTGGTACGGTCTTTAATTATTTACCGATTAAACCTGGTGATAAAATTGACAAGAATGCAGTCAAAAATGCTATTCGAGTTTTATATAAAACTGGATTTTTCAAAGATGTGCAGATCGAGCGTGAGTCTAACGTGTTGGTAGTATTTGTTGCAGAGAGACCCGCTATTAATAATATTGAAATTGAAGGCTATGACACTATTCCAAAAGAACAGCTGGATGATGCATTAAAGCAGATTGGTCTGGTAAAAGGACGAGTGTTCAATCGTTCAATACTTGAAGGGTTGCAGCAAGAATTACAACGCCAGTATTACAGTCTCGGAAAATACAATATAAAAATAGATGTGCAACAAGCGCAGCTCGAAAGAAATCGGGTTGATATCACCATTAAACTATCTGAAGGTGAATCCGCTGAAATTTATGCCGTTAATATTATCGGTAATAAAAAGTTTTCAGATGAAACCTTAATTAAGAAAATTTCGCTTGCCGAACTTTCTTTATTTGGTTCGCGAAATAACTATCAAAAACAACAGCTCGCAGCAGATCTTGAAAAACTCAAGTCCTTTTATTTAGATAGTGGCTATCTTAATTTTAATATTGAATCAACACAGGTGTCGCTTGGGCCTGAAAAAGAAAGTGTCTATGTCAGTATTAATATTAAAGAAGGTGAACGATATACTGTTCGAGAAGTAAAGCTTGCTGGCGATTTAATTTTACCAAAACAGAAACTGGTTGATTTATTAAGCGTGAAAGAAGGTGAAGTCTTTTCTCGCCGAAAAGTCATTGATAGCACAAAAAGTATTAGTGATTTATTAGCTGAAAATGGTTACGCCTTTGCCAATGTCAATATGGTGCCGGATGTTGATAAAGACTCTCGTACTTTAGCACTAACTTTTTTTGTTGATCCAGGAAGGCGTATTTATGTTAAGCGAGTAAACGTCAGTGGTAATACAAAAACGCAGGATAAAGTTATTCGGCGTGAATTGCGTCAATTAGAATCAGATTGGCTTTCTACAAAAAGTGTTTCTCGTTCTAAAACCCGTTTAGATCGTTTGGGCTTTTTCAGTAATGTTAATGTACAAACTCAGCGAATACCTGGTGTACCTGACCAGGTAAATTTAAATTACCAGGTAGATGAAAAACCAACCGGTAGTTTGCAAGCGGGTGTTGGTTATTCAGATACTCAGGGAGCAGTCGTTAATTTATCGGTTACCCAAGATAACTTTGTGGGTACCGGGCAGCGTGTTGGTATTAATCTTGATAATAGCTCAGTTACCAAACAGTACCGCTTTAGTTTTACTAACCCGTATTATACAGAAGACGGTGTAAGCCGGAGTATAAGTGTTTCATACCGACAGGTTGATGCTGAAGAAGCCGATATCTCTAACTACAGTACAGATTCATATGGGGCTTCCTTATCGTATGGTGTTCCTCTATCAGAATACACTAATTATAATTGGGGAATAAAATACGATAGCACTGAAATTACTACGGGAATATCAACATCACAAAATATCATTGATTTTATTACAGCAAACGGAGCTGTTAATGACACTGTCCAACTTGTTGGTAGCTGGGCATATGATAGCCGAAATCGCCGAATATTTGCCACAGATGGGAGTTTAACAAGAATTGGGGCTGAAATTGCTGTACCCGGTAGTGATTTAGAGTACTATAAAGTGGATTTTCGCCATCTGAGCTACTTCCCAATTGGGAAGAGCGTTACTCTAGGTGCTAACTTGAATTTAGGGTATGGTGATGCGTTTAGCACTGTCACAGACTATCCACCCTATAAAAATTATTTTGCCGGTGGTAGTAGTTCAGTACGTGGCTATGATGCCAATAGTATTGGCCCTAAAGATATCACAACGAATGATCCATTGGGTGGCAGGGTGAAAATTGTCGGTAATTTGGATTTGATTTTACCTAACCCATTTACTGAAGAAAGTGGTTCAACACGAGTGAGTTTATTTTTAGATGCAGGTAGTGTTTTTGAAGATGCAGACTCTATAGATAGTAGTGGTTTCCGTTATAGTTCTGGCCTTGCATTTATCTGGATTACTCCGGTTGGTGCAATGCGTTTTAACTTTACAAATATAATTAATGAAAAAGAAGGTGATTCAACACGTTCTTTTCAATTTAGTTTAGGTTCACCATTTTAATAGAAGGACTTTATGTTGTTGTTAAGAAAATCTATTTATAGTCTAAGTGTGATTATTTTTACTGTGTTAGCAGCTGCTGCACATGCTGCTGATACGCGTATTGGTATTGTTAATACGGCTAAACTCTTAAAAGAAGCACCTCAAGCAGAAGCGGCGAGAAAAAAATTAGAAAGTGAGTTTGCACCTCGCGATGCAAAAATAGTTGATTTGCAGAAAAGGATTAAAAAACTTGAAGACAAGCTCTCTAAAGATGCGGCTATTATGAGTGAAGCGGCACGTAAGAAAAAAGAGCGTGAAATCGTTTCAAAAAAACGTGATGTTAAAAGAATTCGTGAGGAATTTACTGAAGATTTTAATTTTCGTCGAAATGAAGAAATAGGAAAGCTGCAAAAGCTGGTTTCAGAAACCATTCTTTCATTAGCAAAAGAAAAACAGTATGACATTATTTTAAACGAAAGTGTTATTTACGCCAGTCAACAAGTTGATATTACGGTAAATGTACTTAAACGATTGCGTGAGTTGTATAAAACTAACCAGGTTAAACAATAATATTTATAATACTAAGTTTAACGTCATTAAGTTTACGGCCTGAGAAATATAAAAAGATAAGGTGGGTCATTGAAATATACACTGGCTAAACTGGCAGAACATGTTGCAGGAGAAGTAAAGGGTGATGCTTCTTGTGAAATTGAGAGTGTAGCAACCTTAAAGCATGCAAATGCCACACAAATAAGTTTTTTAACTAACCCTTCGTATCGCAAACAACTTGCCACAAGCAAAGCAGGTGCCGTGATCATGTCTGCTTCTGATGCAGAAGATTCACCTGTTAATGCCATTATTTCAAATAATCCTTATGCTGCTTATGCAAAAATTGCAGCCTTGCTATCACCGGCTGAACAGTATGAAGCGGGTATTGATCCATCCGCTCATGTCGCGAAAGATACCAGTATTAGTGATACTGCAAGTATTGCTGCGGGTGCAGTAATCGAATCGGGAGTGACACTCGCTGACGGTGTGCGAGTGGGTCCGGGTTGTGTGATTCAGAAGAATGTAAAAATTGGAGCTGACACAATATTGACAGCTAATGTTACAGTCGTTCATGACTGTGAGATTGGTGAACGGAATATCTTTCACCCGGGTGTTGTTATTGGTGCTGATGGCTTTGGCCAGGCGATGGATGATGGTCAATGGATAAAAGTACCACAGCTGGGTAGAGTTATTATTGGTAACGATGTGGAAATTGGTGCAAATACGACAATTGATCGTGGAGCGATTGAAGACACTATCATCGAAGATAATGTGAAGTTAGATAACCAAATTCAAATAGCACATAACGTAAAAATTGGTGCACATACCGCAATTGCATCAAGTTCAGCCATTGCTGGCAGTACAACGATTGGAAAACACTGTAAAATAGCGGGAATGGTAGGTATAGTTGGTCACTTACAGATTGCGGATAATGTCACCGTAACTGGGAAATCGATGGTTAGCAGCTCAATTAAAAAAGCAGGTGTTTATTCAAGCGGAACTCCACTTGATAATAATGCGCAATGGCGTAAAAATACCGTTAGATTCAAGCACTTAGATGATATCGCTAAGCGTCTAAATAAATTAGAAAAACAATTAGCTGGAAACAATAACTCCGGCAAAGAATAAAAGAGGAAGCAGGCGTTGAAAGAACTTGATATTCATCAAATCCTTGAGCATTTACCACATCGATACCCATTTTTATTAATTGATCGGGTAACGGATTGCAGCCCGGGTAAATCATTAACTGGTTATAAAAATGTCTCTTATAATGAGCCTTACTTTACAGGTCATTTTCCTCAGCGTCCTGTTATGCCTGGTGTATTGATTCTTGAAGCTTTAGCACAAGCCACGGGTATACTTGCTTTCCGTACAGTTGGCAGAATTCCAGATGGCAGCTCTCTTTATTATTTTGTGGGTATTGATAACGCACGCTTTAAACAGCCGGTTGAACCGGGAGATCAGCTTGAGTTACACGTCGAATTCATAAAAGAAAAGCGTAATATCTGGAAGTTTGTTGGAACCGCATCCGTTGATGGTAAGGTTGTCTGTAGTGCAGATCTTATGTGCGCTGAACGTGATGCTATTTAAATAAAGTATCAAGATACATCGTGATCCATCCAACAGCAATTATTGATCCTTCTGCAAAACTGGCTGATTCAGTTGAGGTTGGCGCCTATTCAATTATTGGTGCTGATGTTGAAATTGATGAGAATACCTGGGTAGGCCCACATGTTGTCATTCAGGGCCCCTGTAAAATTGGAAAAGAAAATAAACTTTTTCAGTTCTCTTCTATTGGTGAAGTTCCGCAAGACAAAAAATTTCACGGTGAAAAATCGTTTCTCGAAATTGGTGATCGAAATACAATTCGTGAATTTGCCACTATTAATCGAGGCACCGATGACGGTGGTGGTGTCACACGAATAGGCAGCGATAACTGGTTGATGGCCTATATCCACATAGCGCATGATTGCCAGGTGGGTGACAATACCATATTCGCGAACAATGCTTCATTAGCGGGTCACGCTATTATTGAAGACTTTGCTATCCTGGGTGGATTTACATTAGTTCACCAGTTTTGCAAAATAGGACAACATGCATTTTGTGGTATGGGAAGTGCAATAAGCAAAGATGTTCCTCCTTACATTATGGTTAATGGTAGTCCGGCTCATGCCCATGGTTTAAATAGTGAAGGCATAAAGCGTAAAGGCTTTAGTAAAGAGGCGATGAAAGCTTTACGTGAAGCTTATAAAATTATTTATCGTTCGAATAACACCACTGAAGTTGCAAAAAACGAGCTTTCTCCTTTAGCCGATAAATTTACTGAAGTAAAAAATATGCTGACCTTTCTTGAACAAAGTGAGCGTGGAATATTACGCTAGATTTTTTACATACCGCATAAGCACTGATTAGTGAATATCATATACATAGGTTCATCCAGTCTTTTATCGAAACTCCCTTTAATTGCCTTACTTAAGACAAAGCATATAATTAGTGCTATAGCCCTCAATGAAACCAGGCATAGTGATATCAATGTCACTACTCAGGATTCACTGCAATTATTAGCATTAGATAATAATATTCCTGTAATTCATCTCAATACCATTACTGAAGAAGTAATATTAAAATTAAAGGCATTTAAGCCAGATATTATTATTGTTTCTTGCTATGGGAAACGCCTTCATCAATCTATTCTTTCTATACCTGAAAAAGGATGTATTAATATTCATCCCTCTTTATTGCCTAAATTTCGTGGCCCTGATCCATTGTTCTGGCAATACAGAGAAGGAGTAAGTGATTTTGGGGTAACACTGCATCGTATGACACAGGATTTTGATGCAGGAAATATTCTGCAGCAGATGAAAGTGTGGGTACCAGATGGACTTAACATAAATGAAGTAAATAACATAATTGCACAGTCGGCAAGTGAGTTATTAATAAACGTCCTTGTTCAGCTTGAAAATAACCTGGTTGAGGAAATACAACAGAAACATGACTTAGCAAGTTACCAGACATTTCCTGTTATAGCTGATTATTCGGTTAGCCCAAAATGGTCGGTAAAACGGATATATAATTTTATAAACGCCTTTAAAGGCCCGGGTATTTATTTTACTTGTGAAATTAACGAGAAGAAATATAAATTAATTAACGCGTCATCATATCAAGGACATCCATATTGTAATATGGAAAATAAAAAAGTTTGGACTGATGATGATAAGATAACGATAAAGTGTGAGGATGGTTATATACTTTGTGAGTTTCTAATTTAATTTATCATATTGTCTTATTATTGAGCATATTGATTAGCAGAGTGCTTAAATCTGTTTTTAACTCATCGTCAGAAAGTTTATCCTTAATACTTCCCAGTTCAGATATTATCGATTGTCTTAATTCCTGATTATCTGTCAGTTCAGATAGCGTTTGCGCAATTTTTTCTGGTTGCGCATCATATTGGATAAGCTCTGGTACAATGTTTTTATTAGCAATAATATTACACAAGGCAATATAATCAATTTTCAACATTCGTTTAACCAGAAAATGGCTAAGTTTGTTGATTTTATTAATAACTACCATCGGGATTTGCATTATTGCAATTTCAAGCGTTACTGTACCTGACACGGTAATGATAGCATCACAAACTTGCATTACATCATGGCTGCGGTGTTGTATAACACGCATATCAAATTCAGTCTCTGCAAAGTAAGGCAGAATATCTTCTTCTGTTAAAGTCGATGCGACAGGAATAACAAATTGTGTGGATGGATTATCAGCGACAATTCGTTTTGCACTTTCAACAATAATGGGTAGTAATCGTTTTATCTCGCTTTTTCGACTGCCAGGGAATAAACCAATTACTGGTTTATCATTATCGAGTAAAAATTCGTCTCTAAGTGTATGCTGATCAGCAGAAGCATGAACTTCGTCAACAAGTGGATGACCGACAAAGCGGACCGGCACATCATATTTTTTATAAAAAGCTTCTTCGAATGGAAAGACAACGGCCATCATGTCTACTATTTTCTTTATTTTAAAAACACGTTTTTGCCGCCAGGCCCAAACTTGCGGACTGATATAATAAAGAACTTTTACACCACATTCTTTCGCTGTTTTTGCTAAGCGTAAATTAAAATCCGGGTAATCGGTTAAAACCAGTAAATCAGGTGGATCGGTACGGAGTAAATGTTGCATTTTTTTTAAAGCACCACTGATCGTGTTCCAGTGAGCTAATACTTCAAAAAGACCAACTACAGCGAGTTCTGAGGAATCTACCAGCGTTTCTACGCCAGCCTCAAGCATATTCTTTCCGCCTATCCCATAAAATGAAATGTCCGACGTTTTTTCATTAACTTCCCGAACCAGTTTGGCGGCATGTATATCACCGGACGCTTCTCCGGCAATAATCATTACACGTTTGTTCTTTGAAGAGATTGCTTCGGTCACTTTGTTCACTCACAATGACAGGTTGTTTAGAAATTATTTGATTGCTTTGACAAGGTGCAATGACATGGAGTTATGTAGTCATTGCGAGGAGGGATTAAAAATGTAATTTTTAACCCTGACACGGCAATCTACTACCTTATACAGCTGATTTAATTGTGTCACAAACTTCGGTGATTTGTTCTTCAGTCATTTCCGGGAAGACAGGTAAAGACATGCAATGTTTTACCGTATCTTCAGTGACGGGTAATGATACGTCAGCACATTCTTCAGCAAATGCTTTTTGTTTATGTAATGGAATAGGGTAGTAAATGGCATTGGCAATGCCTTTATCCGACAAGGCCGGCATAATCACGTCACGTTTATCGGTTAATACTGTGTATTGGTGGTACACATGGGTACCAATACCATCTTCAAAAGGAACGGTAACGACATCTTTAAGTTTTTCACTGTAGCTGTGCGCTACACGACGGCGTTCTCTATTATATTCATTGATGTATTGTAGTTTTACGCGCAAGATAACTGCTTGTAATTCATCAAGACGGCTGTTGTAGCCAATCACATCATGGTGATAGCGTTCACTACTGCCATGGTTGCGGTATATTTTAACTTGTTCTGCTATCTTATCATCATTCGTGGTGACCATTCCGCCATCACCATAACAGCCAAGGTTTTTACTTGGAAAAAAGCTATGACAACCGGCTAGTCCAATACCACCAGTACTATCATCTCCGATTTTAGCACCATAGGATTGAGCGCAGTCTTCAATTACTAGCAGGTTATGTTTATTAGCTATTGTCATAATATTTTTCATATCAGCTGGCTGGCCAAAAATATGTACAGGAATAATCGCCTTGGTTTTTTCTGTGATGGCCGCTTCAATTAAATCAGCATCAATATTCAATGTGTCAGCTTTAATATCAACATAAACCGGAGTGGCGCCAACATAGCGAATCGCCTCAGCTGTTGCAATAAATGTAAACGAGGTTGTGATGACTTCATCACCTTCAGAAATACCGGCAGCAAGTAAAGCCAGGTGTAATGCATCAGTACCCGAAGCGCAGCTTAGTGCATGCTTAACACCTAAATGTGCAGCAGCTTCTTTTTCAAATGTTTGAACGTTAGGGCCAAGAATAAATTGAGTCTTACCGAGTGCGTCGATAATTTTTGCATCAATCTCTTGTTTAAGATTATTGTATTGTAGCTTGAGATCAACCATTGGGATCATATCAGATCACTCCGTAAAATTATTTGTATCAATTAAGTAACTAGAAGAATCAATTTGTGCCAAGTAATTCACTTATCTTGCTGGCTGTTTGTAATGCCAGTAAACCCGCTTTACCACTCACCACAGGTGGTTCACCAGTTTTGATTGAGTTGAGGAAGGCTTCGATTTCACTATACAGGGCATCACCTTGTTCAAAGGTACGCTCATTACTTTCAATATCTGCAATGCCAGGATACATTTCGCCATCACCTTTTTTGTGAAGTGACAGCTTTTTGTTTTGAAAATCGATAGAAATATAAGAGTCATGTTGAAAAATACGCATTATGCGTTCACTTTTCATACTGACCCGGCTTGCCGTTACATTTGCGACGCAACCGTCTTCGAAAGTTAAACGTGCATTGGCAATATCAATTTCGTTGGAAATGACAGCCACGCCATTTGCATCAATATGTTTTACCGGGGAGCGTGCAAAATCAAGGATAATATCGATATCGTGAATCATTAGATCTAGAACGACATTAACATCGGCACCACGGGGGTTGAAGGGGGCGATTCGATTTGATTCTATAAATAAGGGTTGTTTCAGTTCATCTTCTAATGCAAGAACAGCAGGATTAAAACGTTCCAGGTGTCCAATCTGAAAAACACATTGATTGTCATCAGCAATTTTGACTAAATCTTGTGCTTCTTCAACAGTAGAGGTGATGGGTTTTTCTAACAATACATGGATGCCATTTTCAAGAAAGACTTTGGCCACTTCGTAGTGTTTTTGAGTGGGCACGACAATACTGACCGCACCAACTTTGCCGATCAGTTGATGATAATCAGTAAATGCTGGTACGTTATGCTCATCAGCAATAGTTTGTGCAATTTCTAAATTCGCATCACATACCGCGACTAATTCAGATGTATCAATTTGGGCATATTTTTGTGCATGAAATTTACCGAGATAACCTACGCCAATGACGGCAGTTTTTATTGTGCTCATTATTTTTCCGATAGTGTCTGAATAGTGAGGGTTTCAGCTGACTTAAGCGGGCATAATGATCGCATTCTTCTATATTAAAATCAATTAGATAGGCATGATAGAGCCCTATTACGAGATTAAATTCATAGATTTTTACATCAATTTACGAGTATGCTTGTTGTCAATGTTAAATTAACAACAGGCCCTAAAAATGGTTAAAAAACAAACTCTTCCACCTATTCTGGACTGGGAAAATAGAGGTAATTTTATTGCTGGTGTCGATGAAGTAGGAAGAGGGCCATTAGCGGGACCTGTTGTTGCTGCAGCCGTGATTCTCGATCCAGTACAGCCAATCGCTGGATTGATGGATACATATTACAGGCAAGTTTAAGGGCCATGACGCTATCCGTCTCTGAACTCTTGCAACAGCCGGATTTTGTTATGATTGATGGCAATAAAATTCCTGCCGACTTAACGATTCGAGCTGAAGCCGTGGTCAAAGGTGATGATCGGGTGCCATGCATTAGTGCGGCATCAATTATTGCCAAGGTCGCCCGAGACCAGGAAATGATTGAAATGGAAGAAATTTACCCCGGGTATGGCTTGGCCAAGCATAAGGGCTACCCGACTAAAGTGCATATGGAAGCATTGCAAAAGCTGGGGGTGACAGAGATTCATCGGCGTAGCTTTGGTCCTGTGAAAAAGATTTTAGCGAATATGTAATCTTCCAAACAGCTCAAAATTTAACCTATTTTTCATCTTGCTTAAGCCTTCAATAAATCCCAAAATAGCTTAATGTCTGAATCTTTTGTCCATCTATCCTTACATACCGAATATTCTATCGTTGACGGTATTGTCCGCATAAAACCGCTTGCTAAGGCGGTTGCCGAGGCAGGCATGCCGGCAGTGGCATTGACAGATCAAAGTAATATGTTTGCCCTGGTGAAGTTTTACCGCGCTTGCCAGTCCTCTGGTGTTAAGCCTATCGTAGGTGTTGATTGCTGGGTCATTAGTGAAGATGAGCCGACTCAACCAACAAAATTAACGCTTCTTTGCCTCAATAATACCGGTTATCTAAA
Source organism: uncultured Ectothiorhodospiraceae bacterium (assembly GCA_947258695.1). GTDB lineage: Bacteria > Pseudomonadota > Gammaproteobacteria > UBA6429 > Thiohalophilaceae > JAGLTQ01. The sequence continues at coordinate 93,342 of CAMYJG010000002.1, forward strand.
TCTTACCCAGTTAGTATCAAAAGGCTATACCGAAGGTCAGCATCGTGGAATTCCCATGTTACAAAAGGACTGGTTTACTGAGAATACCGAAGGCCTCATCGCTTTATCGGGTGGCCGCTTAGGTGATATTGGCCTGGCCTTGTTAGCTGAAAACACAGAATTAGCTTCACAACGATTACAAGCCTGGAACCAGTTGTTTCCAGGCAACTTTTACTTAGAGCTACAACGTACCGGCCGTGAAAACGAGGAAGACTATCTTCATGCCGCGGTAAACCTTGCTGTGCAACACAATATGCCCGTTGTTGCAACGAATGATGTACGGTTTATTTCTGCCAGTGACTTTGATGCGCATGAAGCACGCGTTTGTATTCATGATGGCAGAACGCTCGATGATCCGCGCCGTCCAAAACTGTACAGTGAACAACAGTATCTGCGTTCAGCTGATGAAATGATAGAACTGTTTAAGGATATTCCCTCCGCTATTGAAAATACGCTTGAAATTGCAAAACGTTGCACGGTGGAATTAACACTGGGTAAAAATTATTTACCTGATTTCCCGATCCCTGAAGGTTTAACCATCGAGAAATTTCTTGAAGAGGAATCACGTAAAGGATTAGAGAATCGACTGCATCAACTATTTGATGTTGAAGCTGACGATTATGACGAAATAAAAAAAGAATACTATGAACGGCTGCAGATTGAACTTGATGTAATTAATAACATGGGGTTCCCCGGTTACTTTTTAATTGTTGCAGACTTTATTCGCTGGGCAAAAGAACATGATGTGCCGGTCGGCCCCGGACGTGGTTCAGGTGCGGGTTCAATCGTCGCATATGCTTTGACCATCACTGACCTGGATCCAATTAAATATGATTTACTTTTTGAACGGTTCTTGAATCCTGAACGGGTATCGATGCCTGACTTTGATGTGGATTTTTGTATGGAAGGGCGTGATCGTGTTATTGATTATGTTGCCCGAACCTATGGGCGAGATAAGGTATCGCAAATTATAACCTATGGTTCAATGGCGGCAAAAGCGGTTATCAGGGATGTAGGTCGTGTATTGAGTCATCCTTATGGCTTTGTTGATCGTATTGCCAAACTTATACCTTTTGAAATTGGTATTACTTTAGATAAAGCACTTGAACAGGAAGAACAGTTACAGGAACTTTATAACGAAGATGAAGAAGTTGCAGCACTGATTGATCTTGCAAAATCGCTGGAAGGTATTGTGCGTAATGCGGGTAAGCATGCCGGTGGTGTTGTAATTTCACCAACAAAGTTAACTGACTTTACTCCGCTTTATTGTGAAGAAGATGCTTCAAATTTGGTTAGCCAGTTTGATAAGGATGATGTTGAAGCTGTTGGATTAGTTAAGTTTGACTTTTTAGGTCTGCGTACTTTAACCATCGTCGACTGGGCAGTAAAAACCGTTAACCGAATTAAAAAAGACAAGGGTGAAGAGCCCATTGATATAACTACGATTCCACTCGATGATGAAGCGACTTTTGATTTATTAAAAGCAACCAAAACAACCGCGGTATTCCAGTTGGAATCACGTGGTATGAAAGACCTCATTAAACGATTACAACCGAGTGAGTTTGAAGACATCGTCGCACTTGTTGCCTTATTCCGACCTGGACCATTGCAATCAGGCATGGTGGATGACTTTATTAATCGTAAACATGGCCGTGCCCGTGTGGTATATCCACATCCTGATCTTGAATCGATTCTTAAACCGACATACGGGGTCATCTTATACCAGGAACAGGTAATGCAAATTGCCCAGGTGTTAGCTAATTATTCACTTGGTGCAGCTGATTTATTGCGGCGAGCCATGGGTAAGAAAAAGCCAGAAGAGATGGCCAAGCAACGTGAAATTTTTACCCAGGGTGCCGTTGCGCGTGATGTTGATGAAAAAACGGCGACCTACATTTTTGATTTAATGGAAAAGTTTGCAGGCTATGGTTTTAATAAGTCTCACTCCGCGGCTTACGCTTTAGTGTCTTATCAAACTGCCTGGTTAAAAGCGCATTATCCCTCTGAATTTATGGCAGCAGTTTTATCGGCAGATATGGATAACACGGATAAAGTTGTTACCCTGATCGATGATTGTAGTGAAATGAAATTAAAAGTAGCCCCACCAAACATTAATTTATGTAAGCATCAGTTTACGGTTGATAATGACACTATCATTTACGGTTTGGGTGCGATTAAAGGTGTTGGTGAAGCCGCTATCGATGGTGTGATCGATGAACGCGATAAAAATGGTGAGTTCAAAAGCCTGTTTGATTTTTGTCAGCGCGTTGATTTACGAAAAGTAAATCGTCGTACCCTGGAAGGGTTGACCATGGCCGGTGCGATGGATGTTTTTGGTCAATATCGTTCAACCATTATGGCCACTTTGCCAGACGCATTAAAAATTGCAGAACAAAAATCAAGAGATGATCAGGCTGGTATCCAGGATATGTTTGGTATGGCAGCCGAAGCCGATGCAGATGGTAATGTGTCTGGTGCAGAAAGTTATTCGGTACAAAAAGACTGGAGAGAAGAACAACGCTTAGCCAACGAAAAAACAACCTTAGGATTATACTTAACGGGTCACCCTATCAATCGTTATTTACCTGAACTAAAACAATTCGTCAGTGGTCGTCTTTCTGAAATGAAACCGACTAAAAATGCAACGGTCATCGTTGCCGGCTTAGTCATGGGCATGCGAGTCATGACAACCAAGCGTGGCGACAAAATGGCATTCTTAACACTTGATGATCGAAGTGGTCGTATGGAGATGGCCGTCTTTTCTGAAGAGTTTAATGCTAACCGTGAAAACCTGGCGAAAGATAAATTGATTGTCGCGAGTGTCGAAGTAAGTATTGATGATTACTCCGGTGGCTTTAAGATGCGAGCTAAAGAAATATATGATATTAGCCAGGCGCGCGAACATTTTGCCAAAAACTTAATGGTCACCGTTGATCATGTTCATGCTTCGAATGGTTTTATTAATGACTTACAACGTGTATTAACACCGTTTAAAGAAGGCGCTTGTCCCGTGGTGGTGGATTATCATAGGGAAGACGCCAGTGCTGAAATCCCTTTAGGTGAAGAGTGGCGTGTTCATCCAACAGATGAGTTGCTTAATCGCTTGCGTGAAACAATAGGTGAGAAGAAAATCAATATTACTTACTAATATGACAAACACCTTCAAAGGCCTGGTTGCCGTTCATTCCGCTGTTCTGATTTTTGGTTTAACCGCTTTATTTTCTAAAATTATTACCTTAACCGCTTTAGATATTACTTTATTACGAAGTATTTTTGCTGTACTTGTCATACTCGCTATATTCTTCTGGCATAAAGCCACGATTAAATTATCTAACACAAAAGACTATTTGATTGTCATTTTATTAGGTATATTCCTGGCGCTACATTGGGTGACATATTTTCATGCAATGCAAGTTTCAAGTGTTGCAGTGGGTGTTATTGCACTTTATACCTTTCCTATTATTACCGTCTTTTTAGAACCCTTGTTTCATGGCGAACGACCACACTTTAAAGATGTAGTGAGCGCGGTACTTGTTTTATTTGGAATTTTTCTATTAGTACCTGAATTTTCACTAAGTAATCAAACTACCTTGGGACTTCTATGGGGAGTATTGTCGGCTTTACTTTTTTCCCTAAGAAATATTATTCAAGGCCGTTATTTTAAAGGCTACTCGGCTAAACATAGTTTGCTTTACCAGACATTAGTGACATTTTTAGTATTACTACCTTTCTCCTATGATGTGGTGCCCGCGGTATCAAATACACAATGGCTACAATTGTTAGTGTTGGGCGTATTCTTTACAGCGCTACCCCATACCTTATTTGCATTTAGCTTACTTAATCTAAAAGCAAAAACGGTAAGCCTGGTTGCCTGTGTTCAAGTTGTTTATGCCATGATATTTGCAGCATTAATTTTGAGTGAGTGGCCGCAGTTCTCTACTATCCTTGGTGGCCTTATTGTGGTTTCTGCAGCGATGTATGAATCCTATACTGCTGGACGATAATATCAGCCTACAAATGCTGATAAATGTCAGTAAAATGTGACAAAATACTGGTTGTGGATACAAGAATTCGCTAAAATTAGGTTAAATTATTGACTATAAGATGTTGTATTTATTATGAATTTAAATTTCCTTGATTTCGAACAACCGATTGCTGAGCTAGAAGCTAAAATTGAAGAGCTTCGTTATGTTGGTTCAGATAATGAGATCAATATTGGAGATGAAATCCAGCGCCTTAAAGCTAAGAGTCACGATTTAACTAAATCCATCTTTTCAAACCTGAAAGCGGCACAAATTGCCCAGCTTTCACGTCACCCGCAACGTCCATATTTCATGGATTATGTTGAGCGTATTTTCACTGATTTTGAAGAACTACATGGTGACCGTGCTTATGCCGATGATGCCGCGCTGGTTGGTGGTATGGCCCGGTTAGATGGTCGTCCGGTCATGATTATCGGTCAACAAAAAGGCCGTGATACAAAAGAAAAAATTAAGCGTAACTTTGGTATGCCACGTCCTGAAGGTTACCGTAAGGCTTTACGCTTAATGAAAATGGCAGAACGTTTTCAGTTACCTATTTTGACTTTTATTGATACACCTGGAGCTTATCCTGGAATCGACGCTGAAGAGCGTGGCCAAAGCGAGGCCATTGCACGTAACTTACTTGAAATGTCAGAATTAAAAACACCGATTATCAATACTGTAATTGGTGAAGGTGGTTCTGGTGGTGCATTGGCGATTGGTGTGGGTGATCGTTTATTGATGTTGGAATACAGTACATATTCAGTTATCTCGCCAGAAGGGTGTGCGACTATATTATGGCGTAGTGCTGAAAAAGCCGGTGAAGCGGCTGAAGCAATGGGCTTAACAGCAGAGCGCTTAAAAGAATTACAACTCATCGATCAAATTATTTCTGAGCCTTTGGGTGGTGCACACCGTGATGTTGATGCCGTGGCATCGAGTTTAAAAAATGCCTTAATCGAAAGCCTGGATAAAATTTCAAGCACTTCTATCGATAAATTACTTGATCAACGTTATGAACACTTAATGGCGTATGGTAATTTTTCTGAATAAACTCATACAATACCTGCAAATCCAGCAGGTATTTTTCATTTAAGCTATCAATTATGAGTTTTACTGCTGCGTTTCTAAAAGAAAACCTATCGCAGTTTCTTGATGCAGAAACTTTGTGGGTTGCTTATAGCGGTGGCTGCGACTCTCATGTTTTATTACATGCCCTTGTTTCATTACGTTCTGAAATCAGTCCACAAATTAAAGCTGTTCATATCAATCATGGCTTGAGTCCCTTTGCCAATGAGTGGGAAGAACATTGTCAGCAGATTTGTGAAAAGTTGGCAGTGCCCTATATTGCCATGTCTGTAGATGCCAGGGAAAAAAATAAGAGCCCGGAAGAAGCCGCCCGGAATGCGCGCTATGCTGAATGGAAAAAAATGCTCAACAAAAATGAAGTGCTACTTTTAGCGCATCATCAGGATGATCAGGCCGAAACTGTATTAATACAATTATTGCGTGGTTCCGGCGTGAAAGGTTTAGCTGCGATGCCGCTAAAGCAAGATTTTTCCCAGGGATTATTATGCCGACCGATGCTGAATTTTATTCGTGAAGAAATTCAAAGTTATGCTGTTGAACATGATTTAAATTGGATTGATGATCCGAGTAATTTTGATACAGATTTCGACCGGAATTTTTTGCGACATGAGGTTGTGCCTTTATTAGAAACTCGCTGGCCAGCGCTAAAGAAAACATTATCACGTACGGCGAGTCACCAGGCAGATGCAAACCAGTTATTAACCGAACTGGCATTCCAGGACTGGCACCATGTACATGAAAGTAACCAGGTAAAAATAACAGCACTGGTTAAATTATCAGAGAAACGGCAGCGTAATGTCCTACGCTACTGGATTGCCAATATATGTGAGTTAACATTGCCAGATACAATTCATTTACAGCGAATTATTGATGAAGTTTTAACGGCCGCTGATGATGCAACGCCTGAAGTGATATGGCGGGGTGGTGAAGTTAGACGTTTCCAGGGATTGTTATATGCACAGGAAAAACAGGTCGTTCCTGATAGTGACACTCATTTATTGTGGTCAGATCTAAGCCGGCCATTAGAGATTATAAAAGGCGGCTTAGCATTGTCAGTAAAAGCGGTTGTCGGTGAAGGTTTAAGTCAGGAAAAGCTGAAAAATTGTGAAATTACAGTTCGTTTTCGACAGGGCGGAGAAACATGTCGGCCTGCAGGGCGAGGTAATACGCAACAATTAAAAAAACTCTTCCAGGAGTGGCAAGTACCTCCCTGGAAACGTGCTGGTATCCCGCTGATTTATGTTGATGGCCAATTAGCGGAAGTTGTGGGGTTTTGTCGCAGTGAGGAATATGTGGCTCACGAGGGTGAGCCTGGGTGGCTTATCGGCTAGTTATTAGACTATTTCTATTTCGTGTTTTTAAGCCTTAAGGATTGAAAATTAAGACAAAAACACTCACAATAGGGGTCAATTCAACGGCACGGTGAATTAAGAGTTACCGGGTCTCAATCTCCACCAATTTGGCGTATTAATGACGAAATTTGTTTTCATCACTGGCGGTGTTGTGTCTTCCCTTGGTAAAGGTATCGCCTCAGCATCTCTTGCCGCAATTCTCGAAGCCCGCGGTCTAAAAGTCACCATGATGAAACTGGATCCCTACATTAACGTAGATCCTGGAACCATGAGTCCATTCCAACACGGTGAAGTTTTCGTAACCGAAGATGGTGCAGAAACTGATTTAGATTTAGGTCACTACGAACGCTTTATTCGCACGCCAATGAGGCAGTCGAATAACTTTACCACCGGTCGTATATACGAAACGGTGATCGCTAAAGAACGTCGTGGTGATTACCTGGGTGGAACAGTCCAGGTTATTCCGCATATTACCGATGAAATTATTCGTTGTGTGCATGAAGGTTCAAAAATTAATGGTGGAGAGGCTGACGTCGCCATGATAGAGATTGGCGGTACGGTGGGTGATATCGAATCACTTCCGTTTTTGGAAGCCATTCGTCAAATGGGTGTCGAGTTAGGTCGCGAGAATGCCTTGTATATGCATTTAACCTTACTACCGTATATCCCAACCGCAGGTGAAATTAAAACCAAGCCAACCCAGCACTCGGTCAAAGAGCTGCGTTCGATCGGTATTCAACCTGATATTTTACTTTGCCGTTCAGATCGTCCTATCCCGATGGATGAACGTAAAAAAATTGCCCTGTTCACTAATGTCGAGCAACGTGCCGTTATCGAAGCTCTGGACGCGAAAAGTATTTATGAAATTCCAATGCTGCTTAATGAACAGCACCTGGATGATATCGTTGTCGACAAACTTAAACTCGATGCGCCAGATGCAAATTTATCTGAATGGCGCGCAGTTGCTGATGCATTAGCCAATCCTACCGATGAAATTACCGTTGCCATGGTTGGTAAATACATGGATCTGACTGAAGCGTATAAATCACTTTCTGAATCATTGATTCATGCTGGTTTACATACGCATACAAAAGTGAAAATTAAATACATTGATTCAGAAGATATAGAAAATGAAGGTACCTCGTGTCTTGAAGGTACGGACGCAATTTTAGTTCCAGGTGGCTTCGGCTTACGTGGGGTTGAAGGAAAGATTGCAGCGGTGCGTTATGCCCGTGAAAATAAAGTGCCTTACCTGGGCATTTGTTTAGGTATGCAGGTCGCCGTTATTGAGTATGCCCGTAATATGGCGGGTCTAACCGATGCACACAGTACCGAGTTTAAACAGGCGGCGAAAGATCCGGTTATCGGTTTAATCACCGAGTGGATTAACTCGGAAGGCAGGGTTGAACAACGTGATGAAAGTTCAGACCTGGGTGGCACCATGCGTTTAGGAGGTCAGGATTGTAAACTCAAAACAGGAAGCCGGGTTAATATCGTGTATGGCAAAGATGTGATTATTGAACGTCATCGTCATCGTTATGAATTTAACAATAACTACCGCGACGTTTTAGAAAATGCCGGTTTAAGCATTTCAGGTACGTCAACGGATGATAGCCTGGTTGAAGTTGTTGAGTTGAAAGAGCATCCCTGGTTTATTGCATGCCAATTCCATCCTGAATTTACATCAACGCCACGTGACGGCCATCCTTTATTCACCAGTTATGTTGCTACTGCGCGTGAATTAAAAATGTCAGCGGCGAAACAAAAGAATGCTAGTTAAAGGTTGTTTTATAAAATGCTGTCATTGCGAAAGAACAAAGTGATTGAAGCAATCTCATAGAGCTGTAACATAACTATAAGATTGCCGCGTCAATAATGAAAATTGTATTTTCATTATTTCCTCGCAATGACCTGAATTGTTAGAAAATTAATGTTAAGAGAGAAGATTAATGTCATCAAGTGGTTCTATTATTAAAGAAATTATTGGACGTCAAATTATTGATTCACGTGGTAATCCAACTGTAGAAGCAGATGTGATTTTGGAATCAGGTACCATGGGTCGCGCAGCGGTACCATCAGGCGCATCAACAGGTGCACGTGAAGCGATTGAACTACGAGATGGTGATAAATCTCAATTCATGGGTAAAGGTGTGACTAAAGCCGTGTCTTATGTAAACGGTGTATTACGCGATGCGTTAATTGGTAAAGATGCCAGTGACCAGGCAGCAATTGATAAGCTGATGATCGAGTTAGATGGCACAGACAATAAAGAAAAGCTGGGTGCAAATGCATTACTGGCTATTTCAATGGCATGTGCGCATGCCGCGGCGAATGAAGTGAATACGCCACTGTATCGCTACTTATCAACTGAAGATGATTTCAAAATGCCTGTACCAATGATGAATATTATCAATGGTGGTGAGCACGCTGACAACAGTGTCGATTTACAGGAATTTATGATCATGCCTGTTGGCGCTAAAGATACCTTAGAAGCGATTCGTATGGGTGCTGAAGTTTTTCATACTTTAAAAAGTGTTTTATCAGGACAAGGTTTAAACACCGCGGTCGGTGATGAAGGTGGATTTGCACCAGACCTGCCATCAAATGAAGCTGCAATCACAGTTATTCTCGAAGCAATTGATAAAGCCGGTTATAAAGCGGGTGAAGATATAATGATTGCCATTGATGCTGCGAGTAGTGAGTTCTATGAAAATGGTAAATACAACCTTAAGTCAGAAGGTAAAATCTTATCATCGTCAGAGTTTGTTGATGTGCTTGAAGACTGGGTAAATAAATACCCGATTATCAGTATTGAAGATGGCCTGGCTGAAGATGACTGGGATGGTTGGAAAGAAATGACTGACCGTATTGGTAAAAAAGTACAGTTAGTCGGTGATGATTTATTTGTAACCAATACCTCAATCTTTAAAGAAGGTATTGATAAAAGCATTGCTAATTCAATCCTGATTAAAGTAAACCAGATCGGCACATTAACTGAAACACTAAACGCGATTGATATGGCGAAAAAAGCAGGTTACACCGCGGTTATTTCACATCGTTCAGGTGAGACTGAAGATACAACGATTGCCGACTTAGCGGTGGCAACATGTGCCGGGCAGATTAAAACAGGATCTATGTCGCGTTCTGATCGTGTTGCAAAATATAACCAGTTGATTCGTATTAATGAACAGCTGGGTGCGGATGCGGTGTATCCAGGTAAGGATGCATTCTACAACTTAAAGTAACTTAAAATTATTCCCTCTCCCTTTGGGAGAGGGCTAGGGTGAGGGATTCTTTAACTCTCTCACTTTAACTAAAAAATAAAGGAGTAAAAGTTGATGCGTATTATTGCTGTCATACTTGGCCTCCTTTTTTTGGTTTTGCAATATGATCTTTGGTTGGGCGAAGGTAGCCTGGCTACAGTGTGGCATTTACAAAATGATATTACTGCACAAAAAGAAGAGAATGAAAAAATTCGCCAGAGAAATAAATCACTATTAGCTGAGGTGAATGATCTGAAAAAAGGTAACGCAGCAATAGAAGAACGTGCCCGCAATGAGTTAGGAATGATCAAAGAAGGTGAAACCTATATTCAAGTTGTTGATGATAATAAAAATAAAAAGTAATTCTCTAAGTTTTTCGTGTAATATTCATGAATAATAAACATAATATCTGGGTTGTTATTCCTGCCGCCGGTGTTGGTCGACGCATGGGCTCGGATGTTCCAAAACAATATTTAGTCCTGAACGATACTCCAGTTATTGAGCATACTATCCGTGTTTTTGATTTGGATGACGCGATCTCTGAAATTGTTGTTGTGGTTTCTAAACAGGATGAATACTGGCCATCGCTAAATATCAAGACAACGAAATCGATTAGTATTGCTGATGGTGGTAAAGAACGTTGCGACTCTGTGCTCAATGGCCTTAAATCTCTTGAAGGTAAAGCGATGGATGATGACTGGGTTTTAGTTCATGATGCGGCCCGTCCCTGTCTACGAAAAGATGATTTAAGCTTGTTAATTAAAAGTTTGTTGCAACATGAAGTGGGTGGCATCCTGGCAACACCTGTCAGGGATACGATGAAACGCTCAACAGCAACTAATGTCATAAAAGAAACGGTTGAACGTGAAAACCTATGGCATGCTTTAACGCCACAAATGTTTCGTTTTGGCTTATTAAAAAGTGCGCTTGAGTCTGCATTAAACCAGGATAAAGCCGTTACTGATGAAGCATCTGCTATCGAGTTGGCGGGTTATCAACCTGTACTGGTTGAAGGGCATTCGGATAATTTAAAAATAACACGACCGGAAGATTTGGCTTTAGCCGCGTTCTTTTTACGACAAGCTAATCAGGAACATAAAGAGGAAATAGAATAATGCGTATTGGTCAAGGTTACGATGCTCATAAGTTTAAAAAGAGTGGTCGACTTGTGCTGGGTGGAGTTGAAGTTCCTTATGACAAAGGCATGGAAGCGCATTCAGATGGTGATGTGGTGATTCATGCATTATGTGATGCCCTACTCGGTGCGTTGGCGCTGGGTGATATTGGAAAACATTTTCCTGATACGGACAATACTTACAAGGGTATAGATAGTCGCATCTTGTTAAAAGAGGTGATGAACAAGGTTCGTGAAGCTGGAATGAAGCTGGGTAATGCGGACATTACCATTATTGCCCAGGAACCCAAGTTAGCATCTCATGTCCAGTCGATGCGGAAAATCCTGGCGAACGACATGTCTGCGCCGATCAGTGATGTCAGTGTTAAAGCGACCACTACAGAAAAAATGGGATTTACAGGACGGGCAGAAGGCATTGCCGTGACAGCTGTAGTATTGCTTAAAGAGTAATGTTTGATTTTTCTTCTTATCACTATGCCTATGGTGAACCTTCATTAACGGGTGTTATTCGTACACATTTCTCAGATTTCAAAGTAGACGAAAAGTTTGCCTTTCAACCTTCAGGTGAAGGGGAACATGCGTTAATCCATATTAAAAAACAGGACACCAATACCGATTGGCTAGCACGACAAATATCCCAATTAGCCGGTGTTAATAAAGTGGATGTCAGTTATGCCGGCCTTAAAGACCGACATGCGATCACTACGCAGTGGTTTAGTGTCTGGTTACCTGGTAAACCGGATCCGGACTGGTCTATATTAAACTCTGAGAATATTGAAGTATTGGAGTCTTGCCGGCATAACCGAAAATTACGTAGGGGTAGTTTAAACGGTAATCAATTCACTCTAATTGTGCGTGATATCAAAGGTAATGCGGACGATCTCGAACAACGAATTGAAAGAATAAAAATGGATGGTGTGCCCAATTATTTTGGTGAGCAACGATTTGGCATACAAGGCCAAAACTTGGATAAAGCAAAAAGGATGTTTGCCGGTAAAAGAGAAAAAGATCGTTTTAAACGTTCGATGTATTTATCAGCAGCTCGCTCTGCCATGTTTAACGCGGTTTTATCGCAACGGGTTGAAATGCATAAATGGGCTGATGGACTGCCCGGTGATGTGATGTTATTAGACAATAGCCGTAGTTATTTTTTAGCAACAGAAATAGATGCTGATATAAAGCAACGATTTAAAGAGCACGATATTCATCCCAGTGGACCGTTATGGGGCAGAGGGGAGTTATTATCAAAGCTCGAGGTAGCGACGCTTGAACAAAGACTACCTGCTATGTCTGATGAATTTAAAATTTTTGATACCGGTTTGAAAAATGCACGGTTAGACCAGGAACGCCGTTCTTTACGTTTATCAGTTAAAGAGCTGCAATGGCAATATGATAAAAAAAACAAGTTACTCAACTTGTCTTTTTTTCTTCCTGCAGGTGGTTATGCCACTTCTGTGTTAAGAGAAATAGTGAAATGTAGTAGTGCTTAAGTTATTACGTTACTGAATTTTAAATTGATTGACTAACTGCTGTAAATCACTGGCTAATTTAGCAAGCTCATTTGCTGCTGTTGTGGTCTGCTCTGAACCTTGAGATGTTAATTCAGATACCTCACTGATATTGACGATATTTCTATTCATTTCATTTGCGGTTGCGCTTTGTTGTTCTGCTGCACTTGCGATTTGAGTATTCATTTCATTAATCGTTGAAACTGCCCGGGTAATGGCTTCAAGTGACTCAGCCGCTTCTTTTGCCTGTTGCTCACCATTTTTTGCTTGTTCACTGCCTTTTTCCATCTCTTCTACTGCGTGTTTGGAGCCAGTTTGTAGTTTAGTAATTTTTTCTTCGATTTCATGAGTCGATTCCTGGGTTCGACTGGCCAGCGTTCTGACTTCATCGGCTACAACGGCAAAGCCGCGACCCTGTTCGCCTGCACGTGCCGCTTCAATCGCTGCATTGAGTGCAAGTAAGTTAGTTTGTTCAGCAATATTTTTAATTACGTCGAGAATTGAGCCAATATCTTCGCTGTCAGTTTCAAGTTGATGTATAACTGCAGAAGCTGAATCAACTTCAGATGCAAGTTGAGCGATGGCATTTGCGGTGTCTTTAACTATTGTACTACCACTTTGTGCTTCATTATTTGCGCTGTTTGCTGCTCCTGCGGCTGATTCAGCACTTCCCGCAACTTCCTGAACTGTAGCTGACATCTGGTTCATTGCTGTTGCTACCATATCAATATCTGTACGTTGACGAGTAATATGGTTTGCGCTTTCTAATGCAACCGAAGAGACTTCTTCAGAAGCGGTGGCAAGTTGAGCACTGGAACTGCTGATTTGTTGTACCAGGGCTTCAAATTTTTCCAGCATATTGTTTAATGATCCTGCCATTAAGCCAATTTCATCTTTGGTTTCAACTTCAGCGCGAATAGTTAAGTTGTTATTGCGCTCGATATCTTCCATAGTGTTGCGAAGATGGCCTAACGTACTCAAAATTCCTTTCATAACTAAAAATATGAAAAAGGTAATACCCAATGTAATTACAGATAAAAATATAATCGAAAATATTTTATTACTGGTGATTTTATCTTCAATATGTTGCTCGAGTTCCTGGTTAATATTTTTTAGGTAGGTTTCTGTTTTATGTACTGTACTTCTTAAGTCGCCAAGTAAACCTTCTTTACTTAAAGCGCTATACAAGCCATCTTTAGAAGTTGGGTCAATAGTTTTGTATTTTTCAACAACTTGGTCAAACTTGTTTTTATATTCTTTAAAAGTTTCATGAAGAGAATCTACGTCTTTCGATTCGACGCCGTCTTTGTCCAGCACGCTAACTAATAATGATATTTTGTCTTGAAGTTTATTGTAATTATTATTAAATTCTTTGTGATATTTAAGCTGGTTACGGGCTATAAAATCTTTTTCATTATGTCTTAGCGTTAACATCCCGCTATTTATTTCACGAGCAATGATTTCAGCTTGCTTTAGCTCAATCAGTACTGTTGTTGAAATTAATTGTACTGTTAATACTATTACGGCTGCAATTATGACCACTAGGCCGACAGTTATAAATTTTGTTTTTACACTTAAAGCACTTAAATTAATCATATTTGACACCGGGAATTATTATTTGACTACTTTCTTATTTAGCGTTCATTTTCACAAAATCTTTAGTTAATAATGGATGAAGACAATAAAAATTATATGTGTTAAGGGAGGAAAAGAGCGTGTTGTGATATCAGTTATTTTATGAATTACAGGTGGCCGTTTTCATATTTGGTGCGGATTTTTTTTAGTGGATTTTATAATTACATATATTGCACCGGTTCCGCCATCATGAGGTAGGGCTGAGGCAAATGCCAAAATGTCGGGGTGTTGCGGTAACCAGTAAGCCACATGTGTTTTTAAAACAGGAATCTTATTTTCAGAACGAAATCCTTTACCATGTATAATCCGAATATAACGGATTTGTTGTCGTTTACATTCATGCAAAAAGTCCTGGATAGCGGTTTTTGCTTCCTCAACCGTATAACCATGTAAGTCTAACTCTTCTTCAATCGGGAGCTCGCCTCGGCGCAGTTTTCTTTGCAGTTTTTGCTGGATGCCTGGTCGAGCGAAAAACAATATGTCATCTACAGCTGCATCTCGTAGATCGACTGGATCAGATAACAAACCGGGTTCCGCCGAGTTATCATCTTCAAAATCATTCTGTAATGACCGTGGTTTTACTGATGGTTTGTTTTTAATTGTTTCTACACGTTTTTCAGCTTTTAATGGACGCACATCAGCCACTTCATTTCGAAAAAATTGCAGATCTTCATCTGTTATTTCATCTTTATGCTTGGATTTTTTATCTGACATGACGATTCATACTTTGGTGAATTAAGTGCTTAGTGTAACATTAAGCATTTATGATTTAAGCAGGTTGTGTTGGCCTTAGTAGCTGATTTTTAGAGAAATATGCGAATATTGATAAGCAATGATGATGGTGTCGAAGCCCCGGGAATCCAGGCATTACATGTTGGCCTGGCTGATATGGCTTCACTCACTATTGTCGCTCCCGATCGTGATCGAAGTGGCGCCAGTAACTCCCTTACTTTGGAGAGCCCAATCCGGGCAAAGAATGTCTCTGAAAATGTGATCCGGGTGGCTGGGACACCAACCGACTGTGTTCACCTGGCACTGACTGGTCTACTCGAAACTGAACCGGATATGGTGATATCAGGCATTAATGCCGGTGCCAATATGGGCGATGATGTGCTGTATTCCGGTACGGTCGCAGCCGCGATGGAAGGGCGCTTTTTAGGCTTACCTTCGATTGCTATTTCTTTGGCTGGAAATGGAGAAAACCATCAATTAACGCATTATGACACCGCAGTACAGGTGGCTCGTTTCCTGATTAAACGGCTTGAGCATGCCCCGTTTCCTTCAAATACAATACTCAACGTAAATGTACCCGATTGCCCCTGGAGCCAGGTTAAAGGTATACAGTCGACTCGGCTGGGGCATCGTCATAAGGCTGAACCTGTGATTAAAGAGCAAGATCCCCGGGGTAGAAATATTTACTGGGTTGGTCCGCCAGGCGCGGAGCAAGATGCCGGGGAAGGCACCGATTTTTATGCACTGAAAAATGGATATGTGTCAGTGACACCTTTACAGGTTGATTTGACCCGTCACGAGGCCAGGGATGGGCTCGCAGACTGGCTTGAGCAAGACGATTCTTAATATGAGTTATGATTTAAACGGCATTGGCATGACCTCGCAGCGAACCCGTGATCGCCTGATTCAGCGTTTGCGGGAAGAGGGTATTAAGAATGAAAACGTGCTGGAAGTCATGCGTCAAACACCGCGTCATATTTTTGTTGATGAGGCATTAGCCAGTCGTTCATATGAAGATACTGCCTTGCCAATTGGGCATGGCCAGACTATCTCTCAGCCATACATTGTGGCCAGGATGACCGAATTATTGGTTGAATTTGCTCCCTTAAACCGCGTATTAGAGATTGGAACAGGTTCTGGTTATCAAACAGCTATCTTGGCCCCTTTTGCGGAGCAGGTTTTTACCGTGGAACGGATATCACCCTTATTAGAGCAGGCAAAAGAAAAACACGCCGCATTAGAAATCACTAATATACGTTATTTGCTCAGCGATGGTAGCTGGGGCTGGTCTGAGTACGCTCCGTATGATGCAATCATCGCCACAGCTGCACCTGAGGAGATTCCAAAAGAGCTTGTTGAGCAATTAGCAGATGGTGGTCGCTTAATTATTCCTCATGGAACCAGTTACCATCAACGTTTAAGTGTGATTGAACGTGATGGCGACGAGTTAATTACAACCGATTTAGATATGGTCAGTTTTGTGCCATTAGTTAGGGAGAAGTAAAGGTGAAACTATTTTCACGTTTGTATGCGTTAGCAATGAAATGGTCAACGCATCATCATGCACCACGCTACTTAGCAGGAGTGAGTTTTGCTGAATCATCCTTTTTCCCAGTTCCGGTCGATATTATGCTGGCACCGATGTCATTGGCTAAACCTGAAAAAGCCTGGCATTTTGCTTTTATTGCCTCTATTTTCTCAGTTCTTGGTGGTGTGGCAGGTTACATTATCGGTTACTTTGCAATGGACGTGCTTGAACCATGGATTGAAGCGGTGGGTTACTGGGAGCGTTACCAGCAAATTATTTTATGGTTTAAAGACTGGGGAATCTGGATTGTGTTTATTGCGGGTTTTTCTCCTATCCCCTATAAACTTTTTACTGTCACTGCGGGTGCTCTAAACATGGCATTGTTGCCCTTTATCCTTATCTCAATCATCGCCCGCGGAGCACGATTTTATGCTGTGTCAGGATTAATGGTTTGGGGTGGAGAACGCATGGAAGCTAAGTTACGACAATATATGGATGCAATCGGTTGGAGTGTTGTAGCATTGGCAATCGTGGCTTATATAATTTCGTTATTAATCTAGTTGTAATTAAGTCATGTTGTTTAGATATAACAAATTTCTGATTTTATGCTTGTTATTAGTACTGAATTCAGGGTGTGTTCGATTTGTAAAACATGATTCATTCAAAAGTCAGAGGTCTTTTAGTTCAAACAAAGTTGTGACGCATCACCGGGTAAAATCTGGTGAGACCCTTTACTCTATTGCTTTTGAATATGGACGGGATCATCGGGATGTTGCGCGCTGGAATAATATCAGACGACCTTATACGATATATCCAAAACAAAGATTGCGTGTTATTCCAATAAGCAGTGATGAGAAGGGAAAAAAACAAGAAAAAATAAGAAAATATCCACGTTCAAACGCAAAAAAGTCACATAAACCTGAAAAGAAAATCAAGTATGCTTCTAATGCAAATTTGAAATGGCAGTGGCCGACTCGAGGCAAAATTGCCAGTACTTTTTCGATACAAGATCCGGGTAGGCGCGGCATTGATATCGTTGGTAGAAAAGGGCAATCTGTAAAAGCAGCGGCTGCTGGACGGGTTGTTTATAAAGGCAATGGATTACGTGGCTATGGTAACCTGATTATCATAAAGCATAATGATACCTACTTTAGTGCCTATGCCCACACAGAAGATGTGGTTGTAAATGAGAAGGAAAAAGTAAAGTTAGGGCAAAGAATTGCCGATATGGGTGATACAAGTTCAAATAAACCAAAACTACATTTTGAAATACGTCGTAATGGCAAACCGGTAAATCCATTGAGGTATCTACCGAAACGACATTAACCATTATTACAAGGTTGTAAACGAAGTATGGCAGGACAAAGTAAAGAGAAAAAAGTCACCGCGACAGAAGGTGATGATGCTCCCGATTCAGAAGAAGTCTTATTACTCGATGAAGAAGAAATTGAGGAAGAAGAGGTAGAAAAAGAAGCTTCTGAAGACGAAAAACAATTCACTCCTGGTGCCATACCCGCAAGCCAACTCGATGCCACTCGCCTGTATCTTAATGAAATAGGTTTCTCGCCACTTCTTACCGCAGAAGAAGAAGTCTATTATTCCCGTAAACTTCTGAAAGGCGATGAAGCCGCACGCAAAAAAATGATTGAATGCAATTTGCGTTTAGTTGTTAAAATTTCTCGTCGTTACCTGAACCGCGGTTTAGCCTTGTTAGATCTAATTGAAGAAGGAAACCTCGGTTTAATACGCGCGGTTGAAAAATTCGACCCGGAACGTGGTTTTCGTTTCTCAACCTATGCAACCTGGTGGATTCGACAAACCATTGAACGCGGTATTATGAACCAGACCCGCACCATTCGTTTGCCTATCCACGTAGTAAAAGAAATTAATATCTACCTGCGAGCAGCTCGTCATCTTGCACAAACTCTTGATCACGAGCCCAGCCCTGAAGAAATTGCTGAAATGGTGGATAAACCCATCAAAGATGTGAAACGTATGTTGGGTTTAAATGAACGGACTGCGTCCGTTGATAGTCCGATGGGACCAGATTCTGAAACCTCGTTACTAGATGCCATACCCGACGAAAATAACATTGATCCTGTTGTTTTACTCCAGGATGACGATGTTAAGGTGAATATCGAAAACTGGTTAAGTCAACTCACAGAAAAACAATGTGAAGTCGTAACTCGACGTTTTGGTTTACATGGTTATGATGTTTCTACTTTAGAAGAAGTAGGCAACAGCATTGGTGTCACCCGCGAGCGTGTACGTCAAATTCAAATTGAAGCACTACGTAAACTCAGAGAGATTCTTGAGAAAGAAGGTTTTTCAGTAGATGCGCTAATTAAGTAATAACTTGATTTAACTTAATGATAGCTTTACTAAAATTAAACCCACGAGAAAAAAAATAGAAGTCATTAATAACCACCAATAATTAGTGTCTTGGGCGCCAGGAATTAAAACGGTATTATTATTTTTCCGATCATAGTAAACGTTAACTTTTTCATTTATGTTTGGAAAATTATCAAGTATTTTTTGTGCATCTTGAGAGTTTGTGCTGCATCCTCTATTCGCGAAGTCAATTTTTGTTGACTTATAAACCTGATTGTCAGCTTTATAAACATATTCAATCTTTGGGCAGACAGCTCGTGTGCTTTCAGAATAAACATCAGTACGAGTACTTAAGTGAGATGTAAGTCCTGTAGTAGTAGATTTGCTAATGATTTTTCCTGGTATAATTTCCCAATTCACAGAGTCATTTGCTATGTTGTATTCTGTAAACCAGGTGTTTATTCCCCATAAGCCACCTAACAATGGAATTAGACTTAAAAATACAAAGAAAAATTTTATATTGGTTGACGTGGAATTAGTTGATTGGTTATCCATATAATGGTTTTCAGTAATTATGATGTTGTTAGTATTTTCTGTGTTTTTTAAAAAAAATCCGATAGCAATATTTAGAATTATTGTTATAAATATGAGTGAAAATATCTGCTTGGATGCCATATTATCTTGTTAATATCCATTTTTTATTTTTACGCCTAAATTTGAAGTCATACGATTGAGTCCCGTTTCCAGATTTAAAACGTAAGGCAATTGCAGGAGTATTGTTCTCTCTATATAAACCAGCTATTTTATTGTTTTCCTCTACGATAATGTTTACATAAGTCTTTTTAAGTCCTACAAGCTCAAGTGTATTATCTTCAGATGCATCCTTAAGTGATGATATGAGATTATTATGAGCTGTGCCTGTTGGTGCATAAAAGGCTGTGTCTAGTTCATGATTTCTTTCACTAACTAAATTACTTAGCGCATCAAAATTCTTGTTTGATATAGCGGTTTGTATTATTAAGTATTCATCTAGTAAATTTTGTATCTCGTTATAATACTCATCGTCGGTCATGCTATCATAGTCTGGCAGTTCATCGCTTTCAAAAAAGCCCCACAAAGGGAAAGGGGCGGGTATTTGAATATAACGGCTAAATTTTAACGCCCCTTCATAGTCATGAATTTTTTCAGTTATAATATCTTCAACTGTAATAATACCGTCATCTGCAGTAGTTAATTTTTGGTTAATATTGTATTTTCCACTTAATGAGCTAGAGCCAATATAGTTTTCAAGACCACCTTTAAATATAATGGTTGATAACGTGTGTTTGATGTCAGGGTTATTCTTAGCGTGAACATTCAATTGTATAGAAATTGAAGAGTTTTGGTTTATTTCTTCTTTAGGTTTAGCTGGTAAAATACCAAGTTCTATTTTATTTTTACCACTTCTTATTAAGTGGTTTATAGGGAAGTTTGTGCTTGATTGACCATCTTCATCATAATCTCTTAGTATAGAGACGCCATTTATATTGATATCATGTTTTATTGCATAAGAATCAACTTGTAGGGTAAATACAGGTTGATTTTCTAATATGTTCATTTTTTTTCCTTCCGCATGTGTTTTATTGTTCGCAAGTGCAGTAGCACTAAAGAGTAAACTGAGTAATACGATTTTTTTTATCATTTTATAAATTGATACCTGTGACAGGTGTATTCCCTTTATCGTTCTTTGGCCACTCTTGTGGATCAAAAAATTGGTGTAATTTTTTTAATCTATCTTCTTTTAATTTTGTGTTTTTTTGTACATCATTTGCAGCTGAAGCCCTTGCACCACTTGAACCTCTGCGTCTAGTTGTTTCTTGTGTATCATTATTTTCAATTTGAGCAGATCCAATTTCAGCATAATAGGTATAATATAATGCAGCACCTGTAAATTTAAAACTCCCACCGAGAGCAGGTTTGTTATCAGCGGTTGTTGCAAATAATGTAAGAGTACCACCAATGCCTTCGCCTACGCTATTTGCTCCTTTCAAGTGTAGCTCTGCGCCCATTACTATTTTTACTCTAAATATTTTTGTTTCACCCTGAATTTTTCCTTCCAGGCCAATATTTAATGAGGCAGATGTTTCGCTTGTTTTATCCCCTTTTTTTGAGAGCCATTTTTCTTTAGCATTTTTTTCCCATTTTAAAGTTGCTGATAGACCGCCTGAAACTACCACTTCTAATGCTACAATAGCCTTCGCATTTATGGTTTTAGTTCCTACACCTTTTGCAGCTTTAATTTTTACTCTGCGTAAAAATTCACCAAATGGTCCTCCTACACCAGTAATAAACCAATCTAGTATATCAGTACGGACATCAGCTTTAAGTAAAGGATTAAAGCCAAAATTTATGTCTCCCCCGACATCAATCTCATGATTACCTGAAGCTTCTTTCAGCTCTATATTTCCACCTAATGAGATACTTGGCCAATCTACATTAAATTTTATTAATCCAATTTCTTTATCCTGTTCAGTTTTTGCATCAGGATTAGACATTGTTTTAAATTCACTAAGCCGCTTTACAATATTATCGACTTTTTCGTGAAGTTCAGGGAAATATTTATCGATTTGTTCACTGCTGCTTGTTTCAAAAGCCCAGTTTTTTTCTCCTACATTTCCATTAATATTCGCGGCGAGTTTTAGTGCCGCGTTATCTTTATCTTTTTCAGTATATCCAAAACTTATACTTCCACCCCATTTGAATGTGGGAAAGGCATGTATTTTTGCTTCATGCCGATCATTGCAACTGCTACATCCTTTATTCTTAATGATGTAAGTTTGATAATCTAGCCCATCAAGATCTGGGATTAAGTAATATTTTAAAAAATCAATAAAGTTATCAGGCTTTTTATCATTTACTTTTGGTAAAGCATCAAAAGTTACAGGGCTAGAATTGAATGTGTCGTTTATATTATCACCATAAACTTTAATTGAAGGACATTGATCGTTGCCATTAACGCAACTTCCAGCGAAATCAATTGTCATTTTGTCTGGATCACCCGGTTTAGCTAGAACTTGTATTACTTTCTCGCTACCATTAAAGTTATTGGGTGAGTTGATAGCATCAAGTTGATAATTTCTTGAAGCATGTGAGCACTTAATGTTTAGCTCTGAAACATCGCATACAGGCGTTTCATTACCATTGTGAGGGCCAAGTCCAGCATCTTGATTGTTAGTATTAGAGTCAGTAGTTTCTTCCTGTTTTGAAGGTGGTGCTGATGATGTTTTATCAACAATAATAACTACATTGCCAGATGCTATCTCATTTGCGATTGCGTCTATAGTTTCAGATGGATTAACTTTTGCCGTGTTAGGAACTGAAACATTTAATTCTTTAGCAATTGTAGATAAATCTTCGTTGCTGGCGCTTAGTGATGTTATGAAGTCTTTAGTTCTATCACTATTTTCGAAGTATTTAACTTCTGCTACGTTATTGACAAGCAGTGTGCTGCCGGGTTCAAATCGGTATTGTGTATTATCAGTAGATTTAAGAACTCTTTTTTCTGGAGGATGCTCAAAAGCATCTAAAATTTTAACTGGGTAAAATCTTAATTGATCTCGAATCATTAAGTGACTAATTTCTTTTTCTATATCCGCTGGGCCACAAAATTGTGATTGACTAATATTACCACACTGGTGAATTATCTCTTTCCAGTATTCGTGAGTAACTGAAATACTATTTATGAATTGACGTGCACTACTTTCATCCCGGAATGATATAGGGATTATAGATGATTGAATCATGCCTTCACGTGGGAGGTGAATCTTATAGGATTCTCCGGACATGTGTTTAACAACTAATTTATGTGCACTCATTTATTCTTCCTTGAGCATTAAAATAGCCCAAACCAAAGTTTCGGCTATAGTTATATTCCTTGATTATTAATTGATTGCGTAGCTAAACTGGCCTTCATCAGAGACATTGACATGAATTTCTTCTATCTCTTCATCGCCGGCCATTTTCGACAAACATTCTGAAGCCATTTCAGGTAACATTGTCCGAGTTAAAATATTTTCAATATTACGTGCACCGGTATCAACTTCCTGGCTACGGGCAACAATATGTAACATAACATCATCGTCATAGCTAAATTTGGCGCCATAGTGCTCCTGAACGCGCTTTTCAATACGGTTCATATTAATTTTGCATATTTTCATTAAATTCTCATCATTTAATGGGTAGTAGGGGATAACCGTGGTTCTACCAAGAAATGCAGGTTTGAAATAATTTAATAGCTGCGGTCTGAAGGTTTCGAGTAATACCTCTGGATCAGGTAATTCTTCTTCCTGGGCAACGATGGCACGAATATGCTCCTCAGCTGCGTTTGATGTCATAATAATCACCGTGTTACGGAAATCGATATCACGACCTTCACCGTCTTTAATGGTGCCCTTGTCAAACAGGTTGTAGAAGATATCCTGTACTCCAGGATGAGCTTTTTCCATTTCATCGAGCAGGATAACGCTATGTGGATTACGACGAACGGCTTCGGTTAATACACCACCTTCACCATAGCCGACATAACCGGGAGGAGAACCAAGCAACATTGATACTTTATGCTCTTCCTTAAATTCAGACATATTGATCGTCGTTACATTATGTTCACCACCATAGAGTAAATCCGCTAAGGCAAGTGCGGTTTCTGTTTTACCCACACCACTGGAACCGACCATAAAGAACACGCCAACTGGTTTTCTTGGATCGGTTAAACCAGCACGGGATGTTTTGATACTTTCAGCTATGGCATGTAATGCATGGTCCTGGCCGATGACACGTTGTGATAATGTAGTGCCTAAATCCAGGATTGATTGAATTTCATCAGAAATCATTTTACCAACAGGAATTCCTGTCCAGTTTGCAACAACTTCAGCAATCGCCTGGCTGTCAACATTTACCTGGATTAATGGTTCTTCCCCCTGAATTTTTGTCAGTTCATCCATGTGTTTTTGCAGGTCTTTTTTCACCTGCTTGCGTTCTTTATCAGATAAAAGCTGTGGCGCACCTTCTTTTTTTCGTTCTTCTTCTGAGAGTTTCTCCGCGTTAAAATCAGCCTCGATTTGTTTTTGTAAAGCATGAATTTGCTCTACTTTTTCCTTTTCTTTATCCCACTGCTCAATTTGTTCTTTTAAAGTTGCTTCATTTAAGATTTTGGTAACTTTGAGTTCTTTTATTCTTTCTTCACAGTTACCCAGTGTGGCATTTTCTCTTTCTAGTGAGATAATATTAGTTTCTGCTTGATCGATCATACGGCGCGTATTTTCAATTGATGCAGGCGTTGCACTTTGACTTAAAGCAACTCGAGCACACGCGGTGTCTAATAAACTGACAGACTTGTCTGGTAATTGGCGTGAAGTAATATATCGAGTTGAGAGTTTTACGGAATCAACAATGGCTTCATCCATAATACGAACACCATGGTGATTCTGTAACATGACCGAGATGGCACGCATCATGTTGACGGCTTTTTCTTCGTCAGGCTCTTCAATTTTTACTACCTGGAAGCGACGCGTTAAGGCGGGATCGCGTTCAAAATACTTTTTGTACTCTTCCCATGTGGTTGCCGCTATTGTGCGTAGTTCACCACGGGCCAAAGCAGGCTTTAACAGGTTAGCGGCATCGCCTTGACCTTCTTTACCGCCGGCACCGATTAAGGTGTGCGCTTCATCGATAAACATAATAATAGGCTGGGGTGATGCTTTAACTTCAGCAATAACAGACTTTAAGCGGTTTTCAAATTCGCCTTTAACACTGGCACCGGCTTGTAATAAACCAAGGTCTAAGCTTCTGACACAGACATCTTTTAATGGATCAGGAACATCTCCAGAAGCGATACGTAATGCAAAACCTTCAACCACGGCTGTTTTACCTACACCGGCTTCACCCGTTAAGATGGGGTTGTTTTGGCGACGACGTATCAGGATATCAATAATTTGCCTTATTTCTTCATCACGTCCAAGCACGGCATCTATTTTTCCTTGCTTGGCTGCTTCGGTCAGGTTGATGGTAAATTGATCAAGTGACGGTGATTTGCTTGGTGCAGACGGCGCATCAGAAGATGAGGTATCACCAA